>DATDDW010000345.1:0-5934 GCA_036523615.1 Sphingomicrobium sp. | reverse complement strand
TCCATGACCACGCGGCTCATCTTCAGTTTCCCATTCTCGATGGCGAAGGCGAGCCGCCCCTCGACGAGGTCGAGCGCGTCCTTGCCGAATTGCTCGTAACGCCATCCACGGAGGATATTGAGGTCCTTGCGCACACCCGCGGCGAGCGCCTCGAGGTCGTCCGAGCGGGCGATGAGCCGCGCGGCGACGCCGGTTTCCTTCGCACGGATTTTGAGAAGGAGCTTCAACAGGTCGCTCACCAGTACCCCGTCCTTGGTGAGCCCCGGGCGGCGCGGCTCGCGATCGGGCATCTCGGCCTGGTCGAGCGGCTTGGCGGCGGCGATTGCCGCCATCAGCCGGGCGCCGATGTCGTTGGTCTTCCACCCGGCCGAAAGTCCGCGGACGCGCCCGAGGTCGTCCTGCGTCTTGGGCGGATGAAGGACGATTTCGTTGAGCGTGTCGTCCTTGATGATCCGCCCGCGCGGCAGGTTTTTGGTGCGCGCTTCGGTCTCGCGCCACGCGGCGAGCGCTTTGAGGCGCCCGAGCACGAGCGGGTTGCGGCTGGGCAGCTTGAGCCGCTTCCACGCATCCGCGGGCGGGAAGGCGAAGCTCGACGGGTCTGCCAGGCGCTCCATCTCCTCGTCCAGCCAGGCGCCGCGGCCGGTCTTCTTCAGCTTCTCGACCATGCGCGGGAAAACCGCGGCAAGATGGGTGACGTCGGCGATCGCGTAATCGATCTGGCGCTTGTCGAGCGGGCGGCGGCTCCAGTCGGTGAACCGCGCGCCCTTGTCGAGGCTGTGCCCGAGCAGGCTCTCGATCAGGTTTGAATAGCCGATCTGCTCGCCATGTCCGAGCGCCATGGCGGCAATCTGCGTGTCGAACAGCGGGTGAGGGACCTTGCCGGTGAGGTTGTGAATGATCTCGAGGTCCTGGCCACCCGCGTGAAAGACCTTCAGGACGTCCTCATTCTTCACGAACAGATCGAGCAGGGGCTTGAGGTCGATGCCCTCGGCCTTGGGGTCGATCGCCGCGGCTTCCTCGCGGCTAGAGACCTGGATCAGGCACAGCTCGGGCCAATAGGTATTCTCGCGCATGAACTCGGTGTCCACGGCGACGAATGTTTCTTTGGAAAGGCGTTCGACCAGTGCCTTGAGGTCGTCCGTCTTGGTAATCAACGAATGGATACGCATGAGTCTGTGAGGGCCCATAGCCCCGGGCTCGCGGGTTGACAAAAAGGTTCGCGGCAGTGAAGCGCGGCGCGCGTTTTTCCGCCCATCATCGCGTCAAAGAGCAGCCAAATCCACATGCACGCCTATCGCACCCACACCTGCGCCGACCTGCGCCTTAGCAACGTCGGCGAAACGGTCCGCCTGTCGGGTTGGGTCCACCGCAAGCGCGACCACGGGCACCTGCTGTTCGTCGACCTGCGCGACCATTACGGAATCACCCAGATCGTCACCGACACCGAATCCCCGGCCTTCAAGACGCTCGACCGCCTGCGGGTCGAGTCGGTGGTCACCCTCGATGGCGAGGTCGTCGCCCGATCGTTTGACACAGTGAATCCCAACCTGGGCACGGGGGAGATTGAGGTGCGCGCTGCAGCCGTAACCGTGCAGTCCACGGCTGCCGAGCTGCCGATGCCCGTCTTCGGCGATGCCGATTATCCCGAGGAGATCCGGCTCAAGTACCGCTACCTCGACCTCCGCCGCGAGGAAGTGCATGCGAACATCATGCTACGCTCGGCGGTGATCGCGTCGATCCGGCGGCGGATGATTGAACAGGGTTTCACCGAGTTCCAGACGCCGATCCTGACCGCGAGCTCGCCCGAGGGCGCGCGCGACTATCTCGTTCCGAGCCGCGTCCATCCTGGCAAATTCTACGCGCTCCCGCAGGCGCCGCAGATGTTCAAGCAGCTGATCATGGTCGCCGGCTTCGACCGCTACTTCCAGATCGCGCCCTGCTTCCGCGACGAGGATGCGCGCGCCGACCGCAGCCCAGGCGAATTCTATCAGCTCGACCTCGAAATGAGCTTCGTCACGCAGGACGATGTGTTCGCGGCGATCGAGCCGGTGCTGTCAGGCGCGTTCGAAGAATTCGCCAACGGGAGGACCGTAACTCCGGCGGGCGAATATCCGCGCATCCCCTACAAGGAAGCGCTGCTGAAATACGGCACCGACAAGCCTGACCTTCGTAATCCGCTGCTGATCAGCGACGTCGGTGAACATTTCAAAGGTTCGGGCTTCGGCCTCTTCGGCGGCATCGTCGACAAGGGCGGCGTGGTTCGCGCAATCCCCGCGCCAGCTACCGCGGACAAGAGCCGCAAGTTCTTCGACGACATGAACGAATGGGCGCGGAGCGAGGGCTTCGCCGGGCTCGGCTACGCCACGCGCAAGGGGGGCGAATGGGGCGGTCCTATCGCCAAGAACCATGGCGAGGAGGGGATGAACCGTCTCGCCGACGAGATGGGGCTCGGACCCGACGACGGCATCTTCTTCGCCGCCGGCAAGGAAGCCGACGCAGCGAAGCTCGCTGGGCTGGCGCGCACCCGCGTCGCCGAGCAGCTCGACCTTCTCGAGAAGGACGCGTTCCGCTTCTGCTGGATCGTCGACTTCCCGATGTTCGAGTTCAACGAGGAGCAGCAGAAGATCGACTTCAGCCACAACCCCTTCTCGATGCCGCAGGGCGAGATGGAGGCGCTGGAGAGCAAAGACCCGCTCGAGATCCTCGCCTGGCAATATGACATCGTCTGCAACGGCGTTGAGCTCAGCTCAGGCGCGATCCGCAACCACCGCCCGGACATCATGTACAAAGCGTTTGCGATCGCCGGCTACACGCGTGAAGAGGTCGACACCAACTTCGCCGGCATGATCAATGCCTTCAAGTTCGGCGCTCCGCCTCACGGTGGCTCGGCCCCCGGGATTGACCGGATCGTCATGCTCCTCGCCGATGAACCCAACATCCGCGAAGTGATCCTCTTCCCGATGAACCAGAAGGCCGAGGACCTGATGATGAACGCTCCGGCGCCGGTTACGCCGAAGCAGCTCAAGGAGCTGCACATCCGCGTTGTCGAGCCGAGCTGAGCCGTCCGACCCGGAACGGGACATTGCCGAGGAAATGTTCGCGGCCGCCATTGTCGGTGCCGCATTCGGGGCTTAGCGTTCGGCGCGTGGGGATTTCGCCAAATGATCAGCGTCCGGCGCTCGAGGCGCTGCGCCAGCACCTGGGCGAGCTCCAGCTGCCGCAGATCGTCCACGGCCGCCGCGCGATCATCTTGTTCGAAGGGCCGGAAGGGGCGGGCAAGAAGAGCGCGCTGAAGCAGCTCGCCGCCGCCTTCGACCCGTGTCACTATGCGGTTCACTGGACGCGTTACGAGCGCCGCGAAGCCGCCGAAGGGCACTGGCTCGCGCCATTCTGGCGCCAGCTGCCGAGCGCGGGCAACACCACCATCTTCTTCCGCAGCTGGTACCGCCGGGTGCTCGACGAGCGGATCAGCGGACGCACGGACGAGGCCTCGGTCAATCGCGTCTTCGACGAGATCAATGAGTTCGAGGCGCAGCAGCGCGACTACGGCACGCTGATCCTCAAGCTCTATTTCGAAGTCAGTCCCGAGGTGCAGTCACGGCGCCTCGCCGACGCGGCGCGCAATCCGTGGCGGCGGGCGCGGCGCTCGGGTGAGCCCGTGCGGGTGGATGACCAGGCTTATCGTCGCGCCTTCGCCGACCTTAAGGCCAATTCGGATACCCGCTGGTCGCCGTGGCGGATCATCAACGGCGACGACGAACAAAGCGCCGGGCTCGCGACTCTTGAGGCGATTGCCGATGCCTGGTCGGCGGCGATGCCGTCGCAGCCGCCGCATCTGGTCGAAGCGCCAGGCCGCGTCGCTTAATCCGGGTAGCGGATTCCCACTACCTCGTAGCTTTTCTCGCCCGACGGCAGCCGCACGATGCGCTCGTCGCCGACGCGGGCTGAAATCAGCGCGCGCGCGAGCGGGGCGCTCCAGCCGATGCGTCCCGCAGTCGCGTCCGCTTCATCGTCGCCGACGATCGTCAGCGTGCGGCGATTGTTGTCCTCGTCGGCAAGCTCGACGGTCGCCCCGAAGCGGACCTGGTCGCGTGCCTCCGGCGCTTGGCGTGACGGATCGACGACTTTCGCCTCCTTCATGATCCGTGCCAGATGGGCGAGCCGGCGGTCGATCTCGCGCAGGCGGCGCTTGCCGTAGATGTAATCGGCATTTTCGGAGCGGTCGCCGAGCGATGCCGCCCAGGAGACGGTCTCGACGATCTTCGGCCGTTCGATCCCGAACAGCTCATCATATTCGGCGCGGATGCGTGCCAGCCCCTCAGGCGTGATGAAGCGATCGGCCACAGCCTTAGTTATCAGCCGGGGCGGTCCTTCCCAAGATAGCGCGAGACGTGAAACGCCGTCTGCTGCGGCTGGGCCGAGCGCATGGAGTCGTAGACGACGCTGTTCTCGATCACCCGCTGCACATAGCCGCGGGTCTCGGTGTAGGGGATGGCCTCGATCCATTTGAGGACGTCGACCTGCCCGCGCGGATCGCCATTCTGGCGGATCCACTTGGCGACGTTGCCGCTGCCCGCATTGTAGGCCGCGACGGCAAGGGGAACGCTCCCGTTCCAGTTGTTGAGCAGCCGCTGGAAGTAGGCCGAGCCGATCATCACGTTGTAGCTGGGGTCACTGATCAGCCGGTAGCTGTCATAGCCGACGCCCATCTTGTCCGCCTGCTCACGCGCGGTGCCGGTCATGAGCTGCATCATTCCGCGGGCGCCGGCCCAACTGACCGCATAAGGATCGAACGAGCTTTCCTGGCGGCTGATGCCGTGGGCCAGCGACCAAAGGTTGCTTGAAACACTGGCCGGAAGAGTCGGATACGATTGCCGGACGTAGAAGCTCGAGCCCTTGATCCGAGCACTGCGCGAGACCCACACGGCCAAGTCCTGGCGGCTGATCTGCTGTCCCAGCTCGATCGCGAGGTTGCGGTCCGAGTCATTGTCGAGCGACTGGGCGAGCGCCTTGACGAACAGCGCCTGCTCGGTCGACTGGCCCTGCTGGCCGAGGAGCCGCACCGCCTGCACCAGCCGCCGGTTGTTGAACGCGGTGCGTTGCAGCGAGGTCGTCGTAGATTGGGGCAGCGCGGCGGGCGGCGGAGCGACCGACTTGCCGAGCCGCTCGAGCGCCAGCTGGCCATAGAAGAGGTCCGGAAACGCCGCGGCGCGCTGGAAGTAAGCGGTCGCGCTGTCCATTCGCCCGGCGGCAAGCGCCGCGCGGCCCACCCAATAATCGCCCTTGGTTTGCACCTGGAGCGAGCGGCCAGCGCGGGCGTAGCGGTCGAACATGGCAATGGCGTTTGCGGGCCGCTGCAGCCGGTCGAGCGCCGCGTTGCCGGCGAGCCAGGCGAGGCTGGTATAATCGTCGCGGACGTCGAGCGGCTGATCGGCGACCTGAGCACCGGGCGGAAGGACGTCGTCGATCTGGCTCGCGATATTGTAGGCGAGCGGCCAGTTGCGATCCTGCACCGCCTTGCCGGCGAGATCGATCAACAGGTCGTAGAAGCGCTGCGGGTCGGCCGGGCGGTAGGTGAAATTGTGCGCGCGGCCGGCGAGGTCCTCGGCCGCCTGATCATAGTTGTTAGCGCGCAGGTAGCGCGCCCGGTCCATCATCAGCCCGGCATCGGTCGTCACGGAACCGGCTACCGCGCGATAGCGGCTGTCCGCGTCGGCAGCGTTCCTTTGCATCGCGATTCGCGCGCCGAACGCCGCCTGCCGCTCGGGGCTGGTCAGTGAGAGGAAGCGCGCCGCATCGTCGGGCTTTTTGGCGAACAGCAGCGCATCGACCCGGCGATCCTCGTCCGTCTTGGTGAAGATGCCGCCGAAGCGTCCCCAGACGGTCTGCTCGTCATTGCCGCTGAGGTCGGGCGAGGCCCAGGCCTCGCGCGCC
>DATDDW010000344.1:0-20585 GCA_036523615.1 Sphingomicrobium sp. | reverse complement strand
CGCGTGATCCGCAGCGACGGCTCGCTCGGCGGCTATGGCGGGGGGCTCGACCGCAAGAAGAAATTGCTCGCCGCCGAAGGGCACGCCGTGGCGGAGCCGGAGCTCCCGCTGGTCGAATGAGTGCTTGCCGCGGCTCGTCCGTTCGGCTCAGCAACGCGGCCGAACCGGAGGGGCCATGGACGACGCAGCCGCAGTGACTGAAGACAAGCCGCTGTGGCGGCGGATCGTCGATTTTCCGTTGGTAGCGATGCTGATCGGCATCGCGATCATCATCTTCGGCATTTCGGTTTCGGGCCTCCTCGCGAAGGTCGTCCCGCCGGTTCGAGGGCTGACGCCGCACATCGTCTTCGACCTCATCTGTGCGGTGGTGCTGGTCGCGCTCTACAAGCTCGCGATCCGGCACCTGGGCGAGATCAAGCGCGACGATCTGCGGCTGAACGGCGCGCTCAAGCCGCTCCTGCTCGGCCTCGGCGCGGGGCTCGGCGTCTTCAGCCTCGCGGTCGCGATCGCCGCGGCAATGGGCGTGTACACCGTGACTGGGGAAGGCGACTTCTCGGACTTTCTCCCGGCGCTCGTGCTGGCCGCCATTTTCCCCGCCATTTCGGAAGAGATGCTGTTTCGCGGCGTGCTGTTCCGCTGGCTCGAGGAGTTCGGCGGCAGCTGGCTCGCGCTGATCGTCACCTCGGCGCTGTTCGGCGCCGCGCACCTCGCCAACCCCAACGCGAGCTGGGTTGCGGCGGTCGGCATTGCGCTCGAGGCGGGAGTGATGCTCGGCGCGGCCTACATGCTGACGCGCAGCCTCTGGCTGCCGATGGGCATCCATGCCGCGTGGAACTTCACGCAAGGCGAGATCTACGACATCCCCGTTTCCGGAACGCCGGTTCACGGGCTGCTCGTCGCCAGGCTCAATGGCCCGCCGCTGCTGACCGGCAACGGCTTCGGGCTGGAAGCGTCGCTGATCGCGATCGTCGTCGCCACAGTGTTCGGGCTTTGGCTGTTGTGGCTCGCGATCCGCAAGGGCGAGCTGATGCCGCCCTGGTGGGTGCGCCGTGGCCGCCTGCTCGCCAGGCCCGCTTAGCTGCCCGAGGCGAGACCGGCGAGTGCCGCCTTCGGATCCTTTGCCGCAAGCGCATCCATCATCTTGCGGGCAAAGTCGCGGCCCTGGCTCGAATGCGGGTCGAAGGCGAGCGGCGCCAGCGTCTTGCGCGCTTCGTCGAACTTACCGGCGTTGATCAGCTCCGACACCGCCATCATCCGCAGCGACTTGTCCTGGGGTGCCAAGACCATCGCGTATTGCAGGCCCGCAATGGCGTTCGCCGTCGGCCGTTCTCCAGCGCGCCGGAAACTCTCGTAATAGAGCATCAGCGGCTCGGGGTCCTCGGTGTCCACCTTGTTGGCCGCAAGGAAGTTGCGGCGAATTGCAGCCCAGTCGGCGTCCGCCTTTGAGTCGGCAAGCTCCATTTCTGCCCGGCCCTTGTAGATCAGCGCCTTGGCCAGCTTCGGGTCGGCAGCAAGCGCCTTGTCCGCCGCCTGCTCAGCCGCGGCGTAATTCTTCTCATCGAACTCGGCCTCGGCGAGCTCGCGTTCGACGAATGGATCGCTCGGGTAGGTGGCCGCAACAGCCCGCGCCAGCGCGGCGACTTCGGGAGCGGTCTTGGAATCCACGCCGCGGGCCGAGCGGATGCGGATCGGCATGATCGCCGCCTCTGCCGGCCGGAGCGGGCGAATGACCACCGACACATTGTTGAGTTCGGGACTGGTGACGTTGATATATTTGAACCGATTGCTCTCGAGATACCGATCAAGTTCGCGGTCAAGCTTCTGTAGGTCGCCGAATGAATCACGCGCGGCGGCGAGGAGGTCAGTTCCGGACTCGACCTCGCTCGCATATTTGGCGAGCTGTCCCTGGCGAGCAGGGTCGAACGTCAGATAGTGCGTTAGCAACCAGGCGCGGCCGTAGAACCGCTCGAAATCCTCGCCGGGGGCATTGTCGCCGAGGCCCTTGCTGAGCAGGTCTTCAATCCGCGTCTTGTTGAGCAGGAAGAGGCCGGCGGCTCGATGCGACGCGGGAATTCCCAGGTGAACCGAGCCGTCGCGCTCGAACTCGGCGGTGCTGAAAAATTCGGCGAAACCTTCGACCAGCCAGGGCGGCAGCGCGGCATCCGTGTTTTGCAGCATCAGGTGGTGCGAATATTCGTGGAAGAAGACCGTGCTGGGCGTGAGGTCCCACAGCTCGTGGCCTTCCGTTCGGCGTGGCACGAAAGCGATCGAGCCTGACGCCCGGGGAATGTAGAAGCCGGCGATGGGCGAGTTCTTGCCAACTGCGATTTTCGAAACCGATTGCGCGTCGCTCATGACGTAAATCGTGACGCGTCCCGCATCACCGATCGGCGGATCCTCCATCGCGCGGACCATGCGCACGGCCTTGTCGAACTTCTCGAGCTTGGTCGCGAAGGACTCCAGAGCCGCCGGAGATTCGTCGGCGTAAATTTCGAAATGCTTCGATTCGGCCTCGTACCAGGCCGCATGAACCGGACTCGCCGCGGCAACCGCCGCGGCGCCCAACGCCACAAATAACGAACGCATGAAAACCTCCCCCTCGGCAAAGGGCAGGCTAGCGATCGTTGAGCGCCGCGCAAGCCCCTGATTTCTATTCCATTTCAGAGGAAGCTGTAGGGATCGACGTCGACGCTGACGCGGACCTTGGCGCTCCAGTCAATCTCCGCCAGCCAGTCGCGGATCACGTCCTGGACGTCGAGGCTTCGGCGGGCATGGACCAGCAGGCGCTGGCGGTGGCGGCCGCGAAGCATGGCGAGTGGGGCGGGCGCGGGGCCGAACACCGCCATGCCGTCCACTTCGGGCGCGGCATTGCCGATGCGGCGGGCGACGGCCTCGGCGTCGCTAGCGTCTTCGGCGGAGACGATAATCGCCGCCAGACGGCCGAACGGCGGCATCGCCGCCTCGCGCCGAGCGTCGGTTTCGGCGGCGTAGAAGCCGGCGACGTCTCCTGAGACCAGCGCGGCGATCACCGGCGCAGCCGGGTCGTGGGTTTGGACATAGACACGCCCGGGCTTGTCGCCGCGGCCGGCGCGGCCGGCGACCTGCTGGATCTGCTGGAAGCTACGCTCGGCAGCGCGGAGGTCGCCGCCGGCAAGCCCGAGGTCCGCATCGACCACGCCGACCAGCGTCAGGTTGGGAAAGTGATAGCCCTTGGTCACGAGCTGGGTGCCGATGACCACGTCGATCGCGCGGGCTTCCATCGCCCCAACGAACTCGGCGGCTCGGAGCGGCGACCAGATCGTATCGGACGTCACAATCGCCGTGCGCGCCTCCGGGAACAGCTCCGCGATTTCATCGGCGATGCGCTCGACGCCGGGACCGCAGGCGACGAGGCTGTCGGGCTCGCCGCATTCCGGGCAAGCCTTCGGCGGCGGCATCACATGGCCGCAATGGTGGCAGGCGAGGCGGTGCATCAGCCGGTGCTCGACCATCCACGCTGTGCAATTGGGGCATTGGAAGCGGTGGCCGCAATGGCGGCACAGGGTCAGCGGCGCGAAGCCGCGGCGGTTGAGGAAGAGCAGCGACTGCTCGCCGCGGCCGAGGTTCGCCTCGATCTCGCTGACCAAAGTCGGCGCGAGCCAGCGGCCACGCGGCGGCGGGTCCTGCGTCAGGTCGATCGCACGAATGTCTGGCAGGCTTGCGCCCGCGAACCGCTCTGGCAAGCTGACCTCTCGGTAGCGGCCGACCTCGACCATGTGGCGGCTCTCGATCGCGGGGGTCGCCGAGGAGAGGATCACGGGAATGTCCTCGAACAGGCCACGCATCACCGCAGTGTCGCGGGCATGGTACTGGACTCCGTCCTCCTGTTTGAAGCTCGGCTCGTGAGCCTCGTCGACGACGATCAGGCCGAGGTTGGGGTAGGGGAGGAACAAGGCCGAACGTGCGCCCACGGTGACCTGGGCCTCGCCTGCGGCGATGCCGCGCCAGTTGCGGCGCCGCTGCGACGAGCGAAGGTCCGAATGCCAGGCGACCGGGCTGGAGCCGAACCGTGCCTCGAACCGCTTCAAGAACGGCTCGGTCAGAGCGATTTCCGGAAGCAGCACGAGCGCTTGCTTCCCCTGGCGCAGGCACTCGGCAATCGCTTCGAAATAGACCTCGGTCTTGCCCGAACCGGTGACTCCGTCGAGCAGGACCGGGTCGAAGCCGTTGCCGATCGTAGACGCGAGAGAAGCAGCCGCGTCGCGCTGGTCGTCATTGAGCTTCGGCGGCGCATGATCCGGGTCCGGTCGCGGCAGCGGGCGGTCGGCGTCGACCGCGACCGGCTCGATCGCTCCGGCGTTGACGAGGCCGCGGAGCACCGCGTCGCTCACTTCGGCATGGTCGGCGAGCTCGCGGATCGTCCCCTGCCGCCCTTCGAGCGCGGCAAGCGCCTTCTCGCGCTGCGGCGTCAAGCGGTCGGGAACGAGCCCGGTCGGCCGGTATTCGACCAGCTGGCGCGAGCCCTCGAGCGCGGCCGACGAGGGCAGGACCATGCGCAGCACCGCGGCGAGCGGCGCGAGATAGTAATCGGCGGTCCACTCGGCGAGGCGCCGCAGCGGCGCTGCGATGGGTTGGACGTCGAGCACACCGGCGAGCGGGCGAAGCCGCGAATCCGGGACTTCGTTGGTCGGCAGCCGCTCGGCCTCCCAGGCGACGCCCAGCAGCCGGCGCGGACCGACCGGGGCAACGACGATCGAGCCCGGCTCGACGGCGACATCCTCGGCGACGCGGTAGTCGAGCGGCCCGAGCGCTGCATTCAAGGTGACGACACGGGCACGCGCCAGGCTCATAGGCTGCGAAAGTTCACAAAGTTCACAGTCCTGCACGCGCGTGCGCCCGCCCGCGCGCACGAGACGGTCGCTAAAATGATCGACGTGATAGGATGGCGTCGAGAATTCACGCCCCCCCGTAGCAGCACAAGAGATGTGCTGTAGGACAGCAAAATCTCAAACGGCTACTTGCCCCGCTTCTTCCGGTGCTGATCGAAGTCGAGGACGGCGCTTTCATCCTCGGCCTGAAGAAGACCGAGCCGGCGGGCGACCTCCTGGTACGCTTCTTCGACGCCGCCGAGATCCTGGCGGAAGCGGTCCTTGTCGAGCTTCTGGTTGGTCTTGATGTCCCACAGCCGGCAGCCGTCGGGGCTGATCTCGTCGGCCAGGATCACGCGGGCATAATCGCCGTCCCACACGCGGCCGAACTCGAGCTTGAAATCGATCAGGCGGATGCCGATCGCCGCAAACATGCCGGACAGGAAGTCGTTCACGCGGATCGCCATGTCGGCGATGTCGTTCATCTCGTCCTGGCTGGCCCAGCCGAAGCAGGCGATATGCTCGTCGGCGATCATTGGGTCGCCGAGCGCGTCGTCCTTGTAATAGTATTCGATGATGGTGCGGGGCAGCTGGGTGCCTTCCTCGATGCCGAGGCGCTTCGACAAGGAGCCCGCAGCCACGTTCCTGACCACCACTTCGATCGGGATGATCTCGACCTGGCGGATCAGCTGCTCGCGCATGTTGAGGCGGCGGATGAAGTGCGTCGGCACGCCGATCGCCTGGAGCGCCGTGAACACGTGCTCGGAAATGCGGTTGTTGATGACGCCCTTGCCGCTGATCGTGCCGCGCTTCTGCGCGTTGAACGCGGTGGCATCGTCCTTGAAATATTGGATCAGCGTGCCGGGCTCGGGACCCTCGTAGAGGATCTTGGCCTTGCCCTCGTAAATCTGGCGGCGGCGAGCCATCGGCTGAGCGTCACTCCAACGGCAAAAGAGAAGGAGCGGCGGCTATAAGCGAGGAGGAGGGTGCGTGCTAGCCCATCCTCCTCGCTGCGGGGGTCAGTTGCATTTGGCGCGCTTGTCGCCGGGCGCCCAAGGCGCCGAATATTCGATGCGGTTGAGCACATCGAACGCGTTGCCGATCGCTCGGCCGAGACGCGCAGCTGCACTGATGAGCGCCGCGTTCAGCTCGACCCGGCCCGCCTGATAATGGCGGTCGTAAATCTCATCGACCATGGTGACCATCCTCCTCAGTTGATTTGGGTCAGAGCGCCAGCGGGAAGCTGTCGATGCAGTCGTTCGCCGGCAGCAGGGCCCGCTCAATGAGCTCGAGCCGCCGCGCTTCGTTGAGCGCTCGCCAGGCCCTTGCCGTCGACCGCTGGGCACCAGCCCGGGCGACCTGTTCGGCGGGACCCTCTTCGATGAACACACGGGTGCTGTGGCCAAGAATCATGGCACATCTCCTCCTTTTGCGTGGCCGCCGGCGCGAGGGTTGAGGGGAGTGGGGCTGCTCCACGCCGGCGGCTTGAGTTTCATTTATGATTAGGCCGCTCGTTTCGCCAATCAAACGCTCGACAGCAGCTATAAACCAGCCTTATGAGTCAGGCGCATGAGGCGCCTACCTCCACTCGCTGCAATCCGCGCCTTCGAGGCCGCCGCGCGGACCGAGAATTTCACCGCTGCCGCGGCCGAGCTCGGGATGACCCAGGCGGCGGTCTCCTACCAGGTCAAAAGCCTCGAGGAACGGCTGGGCGCGCCGTTGTTTCTACGCGAAAAGGGGAGGGCTCGGCTGACGCCGCTCGGCCAGCGGCTGCTGCCGGCGTTATCGAGCGCGTTCGATACGATCGAAGCGGCGTTCGCCAGCCACCGCGAGGAAGACGAATCCCTCCTCACAATCACAACCACGCATACCTTCGCCAACACCTGGCTGGCGTGGCGGCTTGGCGCCTTCCAGATCGACCATCCGGAGCTTGCCGTGCGGATGACCACAAGCAACGAATTGATCGACTTGAGGTCAGGCTCGGCCGACGTCGCGATCCGTGCCGGACGGGGTGACTGGGAGGGCCTCGAGCACCACGAATTGTTCAAGTCCAGCTTCACCCCGATGGCCAGTCCGGAGTGTGTTGCCGAAGCGGAATCCAGGCTCGGCCGAAAGCTCGAGCCGCACGACATTGCCAACCAGCACCTCATAAACCCAAGTGATGAGTGGTGGCAGCAGTGGTTTGCCGACAATGGCGTTCCCGCCGACGAGGGCGTTTTCCGCCGTCCGGGCGTCCGCCTCGACAGCCAGGCGGACGAGGGCCACGCGGCGATGGCCGGCCAGGGATTTGCCCTGCTGACGCCGGTGCTGTGGAAGGGCGATGTCGCCGCGGGGCGGCTGTGCGTGCCGTTCCCCGACCGCATTTCGACGCGCGGCTGGGCCTATTGGCTGGTCTACCCGAGCGAGCGGCGTCTCACCCCCAAGATCAAGCGCTTCCGGGAATGGCTCGTCGCCGAGATGGCCCGAGCGCTCGAGGACACGGCCGGAGGCTGGCCGCAACCCACCGCAGCCGCAGCTGAATAGCGAGCCGGAACCGGTGGCCCGACTCTGAAGCGCTTGCTAGGCAGTGGCCATGCCTGATCCTGACATTTCCTCCGTCATCGAGACCCCGTTCGACGCTGCGCTGTCGGAGCGCTACCTCGTCTATGCGCTGTCGACGATCACGGCGCGCTCGCTGCCCGACGTCCGCGACGGATTGAAGCCGGTTCACCGGCGGCTGCTCTGGGCGATGCGGCTGCTGCGGCTCGATCCCGCCGGGGCCTACAAGAAATCGGCGCGTGTGGTCGGTGACGTGATCGGCAAATACCACCCGCACGGCGACCAGAGCGTCTATGACGCGATGGTCCGCCTCGCGCAGGATTTCGCGCTTCGCTACCCGCTCGTCGACGGCCAGGGCAATTTCGGCAACATCGACGGCGATAATGCCGCCGCCTACCGCTACACCGAGGCGCGGCTGACTCCCGTCGCGATCCAGCTGATGGCCGGCCTCGACGAGGGCACCGTCGATTTCCGGCCGACCTACAATGGCGAGGAAGAAGAGCCCGACGTGTTCCCCGGGCTGTTTCCTAATCTTCTCGCAAATGGTGCCAGCGGAATCGCTGTCGGCATGGCTACCTCGATCCCGCCGCATAACGTGGGCGAGCTGGTCGATGCCGCGGTCCATCTGATCGACAATCCCAAGGCCGAAGACAGTGCGCTGATGGACTTCGTCGCCGGTCCCGACTTTCCCACCGGCGGCGTGCTGGTAGACAGCCGCGAGACCATCGCCCAGGCCTATGCCACCGGCCGCGGCTCGTTCCGGCTGCGCGCGAGGGTCGAAGTCGAGCGGCAGAAGGGCGGCGGCTGGCACCTGCTCGTCAGTGAAATCCCCTACGGCGTGCCCAAGGCGAAGCTGATCGAGCAGATTGCCGCGCTCATCGCGGACAAGAAGCTGCCGATCCTCGCCGACGTGAAGGACGAAAGCGATGAGCAGGTGCGGCTTCTACTCGAGCCGCGAGCGCGCACCGTCGACCCCGAGCTGCTGCTCGAGAGCCTTTATCGCCTGACCGACCTGGAGGTGCGCTTCCCCCTCAATCTGAACGTGCTCGACGCCAGCCGCACTCCCGGCGTGATGAGCCTCAAGCAGGCGCTCACCGCCTGGCTCGCGTTCCAGATCGAGGTCCTGCTCAACCGCTCGCGGACCCGGATCGGCAAAATCGACGAGCGCCTTGAGCTGCTCGAGGGCTTCCTCATCGCCTATCTCAATCTCGATCGGGTGATCGCGATCATCCGCAGCGAGGACGAGCCCAAGCCGGTGCTGATGGCCGAATTCTCGCTGTCGGACCGACAGGCCGAGGCGATCCTCAACATGCGGCTACGCTCCTTGCGCCGTCTGGAAGAAATGGAGATCGGCCGTGAGCGCGAGACGCTGACCAAGGAGCGCGACGAACTCGCCAAGCTGGTCGAGAGCCCGCCGCGTCAGCGGACCCGGCTCAAGCGCGATCTCGCGGCCGTCAAAGACAAGTTCGGCGACGACCGCCGCACGCGCATCGAGGAGGTCGCTCCGGCGCGCGAGATCGACTGGTCGGCGATGATCGAGAAGGAGCCGATCACGGTCATTCTGTCGCAGCGCGGCTGGATCCGGGCGATGAAGGGACATCTGGCGCCGGAGGAGTTCGGAAATCTCAAGTTCCGCGAAGGCGACGAGCTGTTTGGCAAGCCGATCCACGCCCAGACCACCAACCGGCTGGCGCTCTTCGCTTCCAACGGGCGGGTCTACACGCTCTCCGGCGACAAGCTGCCGAGCGCGCGCGGCTTCGGCGAGCCTGTTCGGCTGTTCATCGACCTGGATGCGGAGGTCGACATCGTCCAGCTGCTGGTCGCGCGGCCTGAGCTGAAGCTCCTGGTGGCGTCTTCTGACGGCAGGGGGTTTCTCACCAGCGGTGAAGCAACGCTGGCCGAGACGCGCAAGGGCAAGCAGCTGGTCAACGTGCGGCCAGGCGCCAGGGTCGCGGTCGTTCGTCCGGTGCCCGAGGGGGCGGACGCCGTTGCGGTCGTTGGCGAGAACCGCAAGATGGTGGTTTTTGCGCTCACCGAACTGCCCGATCTGGTGCGCGGCCAGGGCGTGACACTGCAGCGTTACCGCGACGGGGGCCTCAGCGACGCTGTCGCGTTCCGCCTCGCCGATGGCCTCAGCTGGACGCTCGGCGGCGAGACCGGAAGAACCCGCACCGAAACGGACTTGACCTCATGGCGCGCGGCCCGGGGCGCCGCGGGGCGGATGCCGCCGATTGGTTTCCCGAGGAGTAACCGCTTCGATTAGTCCGGACCGCAACGTCGGTTAACAATCCGCCGTAAGCGACGTTGGATACTTCGAATTAACCCCTGCCGCCTCATAGAGGCTGCCATGCAGGCTGCAGCAAGCCGGCCGCCGACCAAAAGGCCCCGGCGTGCCGACAATATGAGCGCGAAACCGCATCTCGCGATTGCGGACGACACCGGCTTGCTCGCCGCACTTCCGATTTCTGCGGCGATCATTGAGCGGTCCGACAGCGGAGCGCTCAAAGTCACGGCGCACAACAGCCGCTTTCTCGATATGGTCGAGCAGTCGAACTGCACGGCGCTCGACTGGAACGAAGCCGATTGCCTCAAGTCGGGACCGATCGCCGAGGTTCTGCAAGCCTTCTTCGACGGCAGCGACATCAATGGCGATCTCGACTTCAAAGATGGCGAGGGCGTCTCGGCCCATTTTTTCCGGCTGAAGCTCGCGCCGCTGCCAAAGAAGAAGGGCTGCGCGCCGCGTTGCCTGCTCAGCGTCGTCGATCGCACCGTCGAAGTGCAGGCCGAGCGCACGCTGCGCGCGGAAATGCTGCGTGACAGCCTGACCGGCTTGCCCAATCGCCTCGCCTTCACCGAAGCGATCGAAAAAGCGGGCGAGAAGGTCGCGCGGGACCTCGAGCATGCGGTGCTCGTCGTCGACATGCTGCGCTTCAGCCGGATCAACGAATCGATGGGCAGCCTTGCCGGCGACGAGCTGCTGATCACCTTCGCCCGTCGCTTGATCCTCGCCCTTCGCGCCGGTGACGTGCTGGCGCGCACGGGGGGCAACGAGTTCGGCGTGCTCGTCTCGCTGCGTCGCGGAGTCGAGGACGCGCTCAAGGCCGCCGAGCGGATCCAGCAGGTGATGGCGACGCCGTTCAAATTGTCCGAGCTCGAAATCCGCGTCGAATGCGCGATCGGCGTCGCGCTGATGAACGCCGGACAGGACCCCGAAGAGCTGTTCCGCAATGCCCAGTTCGCGGTGAAGCAGGCGAAAGCTGCTGGCCGGCCGCAGGTCTATGAGCCCAAGCAGGCGACCGAAGCCCGCCGCCGCTTCTCAATCGAGACCGAGCTTCGCCGCGCGCTCGACAAGGACCAGCTCAAGCTCTTCTACCAGCCGCTGATCAACCTCAAGTCGGGCGAAGTTGCCGGGTTCGAGGCGCTCGCGCGGTGGAATCACGAGGACCGCGGCGAGATCAGCCCGACCGAGTTCATCCCCGTGGCCGAGGAATCGGGCTTGATCCTGCAGCTCGGCCGCTGGGCGATGGATAAGGCGGCGCAGACGCTCGCCGACTGGGATAAGGAGACGGGCGAAACCCTCCCGCTTTACGTCGGCGTCAATCTTTCCGCGATTCAGGTCGCTCGCGACGACATTGCAGCCGTCGTCGAGAGCGCCCTGAAGTCGAGCGGCCTGACCGGCGACCGGCTGACACTCGAGCTCACCGAGAGCTCGATCGTCCAGGATCCGGTGCGCGCGACGCGGGTGTTCGATGCGCTGAAGGCGCTCGACGCGACCGTCGCAATGGACGATTTCGGCACCGGCTATTCGAGCCTCGCTTATCTGCAGCGCCTGCCGATCGACGTGCTCAAGATCGACAAGAGCTTCGTCTCCGGAATGATGGTCGACCCCGACGCGGTGGCGATCGTTCGCGCCGTGCTGAGCCTCGCTGAGGCGCTCGGCATGTCGACCACGGCCGAAGGCATCGAAACCGTCGAGCTCGCAACTACCCTCGCAACGCTCGGCTGCGCCTCCGGCCAAGGATTTTACTTCGCCAAGCCGCTCGAAGCCCAAGCGGCCCTCCAATATTGGAAGTCGCGGCGGCGCTAGGCGCTGAGCAGGTCCGAGTAGCGGCCCGGCGTTCGGCTTCTTGCGGCGCTTCGCAATGTCTTCTCGATGCTGCGGACGACGATCGGGTGCCGTGAATCGGGCGGGTGAACGCCGATCCGCAGCACCCTGATCGGCGCATGGCGAAGCGCCGCCGCAGCACCAAGCGATGAGGCGAGCCGTAGCCGAGTCCGGCTGGCCCAGGTGATGACCGGCCCGCTCGCCAGCTGCGTGCGTTGCGCTGGCGACCAGACGCGCAGATGGTCTTCGGCCAGCGCGATATCGCTTTCCTCGAGCGCGGTTCTCGCGACCTCGCCATAGAGCCACGCGGGAGCGACGAACCCCGCAATTGGCATTCCGGTCACATCTTCAAGCAGTTCGCGCCCTTCTGCGATGCGCCGGCTCGCCTCGCTCTTTGTGAGGCCGAGAAACTCGCCTTCACCGGCGGTCATCATTCCGGCCCGCAGCCGGTCGGCGGCGCTGGTGTGCCGCGCCTCATCGCGATGGAAATAGCCATGCAGGAACATCTCGAACCCGGCTTCTGCCCAACTGCGCAGGCGCGTTGCGAAGGGTGATCCGCGGACGATCGGCGCGCTGCCCCAGTGGTTCGGTACGACGAGCATGGCGATGCGCTCGCCGACGTGTCCGCGGAGCAAGTCGATGAGGCTGTCGACTTCGCTTTCGAAGCGCGGCGAAACATCGTGGATCGACGCGAGCAGGAGGCGATCAGAAGAGGAAGGAGGCATCGGCTGCCAATGTGTGATACGGTTGCTCTCCAGACCAGTCCATTAACAAAGCTTCACTTGATGTTTCATGCCCCACACCCCTTCCTGCGGGCGATGCGTATCGTCGACGTTTGCGCCTTCTACGCACCATCCGGCGGCGGCGTACGCACGTATATCGAAGCCAAGCTCAAGGCTGCGGCGCGCTTCGGCCATGAACTCGTCGTCATCGCGCCCGGGGAACGGCATGAAGTGACGAAGCGGGGGCCGGGGGCGGTGTTCGTCACCATCCCCGCACCCAAGCTCCCCGTCGATCGGCGCTACCGCTATTTCGATGATGAGCGGATGCTGCACGACGCGCTCGACGCTTGGCAGCCCAACCATATCGAAGCCTCGTCGCCCTGGTCGAGTGCGACTATGGTCGGCCGCTGGCAGGGCGCTGCGACGCGCTCGCTGGTGATGCATTCCGATCCGCTTGCCGCTTACGCCTATCGCTGGCTCGGCGGAGTGATGCCGATCGATCGCATCGATCGATGGTGCGGCTGGTTCTGGAGGCATCTACGCGGCCTCAGCGGCATGTTCGACACGGTCGTCTGCGCCAATGCGCAGCTTGCCGAGCGGCTCCGCGCCGGCGGGGTGACCAACGCCGAAACCGTGCGCATGGGCGTCGAGGGCGGTTTGTTCTCGCCCGCCTTGCGCTCCCCGGTCCTGCGCGAGCAGGCGCTGTGCGCGCTCGGGCTCGATGCCGGCGCGACCTTGCTCTTGGGCGTTGGGCGCTTCTCGGCCGAAAAGCGGTGGAACATGGTGATGCGTGCCGTGGCCGAGGTCGGCCGCCGCCGCCCGGTCGGCATGTTGCTCGTTGGGGATGGCGCCAAGCGCTTCGGCCTGGAGCTGCTTGCCAACCGTACCCGGCATGTCGCGCTGCTGCCACGTATCACTGATCGCGATGAGCTCGCCCGCCTGCTCGCCAGCGTCGACGCGCTGGTCCACGGCTGCGAGGCGGAAACCTTCTGCATGGTCGCTGCCGAAGCCCGGGCGAGCGGCATCCCGCTGATTGTCCCGGATCGCGGGGCGACCGCCGACCAGCTTGCTCCAGGCGCCGGCACCCTGTTCCGTTCGGGCAGCCAGATCTCCCTTGAGCGAGCGATTAATCGCTTCCTCGATCGCGGACCCGAATTGCAGCGCGCCGCGGCAGTCCGGGCCAGCCAAGTTCGAACCATGGACGAGCATTTTGCCGAGCTGTTCGCCCGTTACTCGATGCTCGGTCCCGAACATGTGGTGCAGCCCGCTGGAACGGTGGCCGGAACAGTTACGCTCGAGCCGAGCGGGTTGCCCGAAGTCGCGCTCGCCCGCCGCTCCTGAATCGCGCGGCGGATCCACCAGGAGCTCGCCCAGGAATACGCTGAGCTGTCGCGTAAGCGCTAAGTAGACCCTCCCGCGCCGGCGCGGGCAAGCTCGTCGGTGACGATTGCTTCAAGGTCGTCACCCTTGGGAAAGCCCGCTTCGACCCAACGGTCCTCGATCGCCCGCAAGGTTCGCGCGACGATCGGCCCTTCGGCGAGGCCGCGGGCGATCAGCGCGCCACCGCCGATCGGCAGACGCGGCGCTTTCCAGCCCGAGACGCTCTGAGCAGCGTCAGTTTTCCCGGCGAGCAGCAACCGGTCGACCGCGCAGTCGGTGCCGACGCGGTATGCCAAGGCGCGCGGGGATGAAGTCAACTCGGCCATCGCCGCGCAGGCCATCCGCTTGCGGGCCTTGTTCGAAAGCTTGAGGCGCACCGCAATCGCCTCGGCGACCACGGGGTCGCGCGGCAGTAGCGCCACCAAGCGGCGCAGCGGCTCCGGCTCGACTTCAGCACTGCGCTCGCTCGCGACCAACGCTTGAAGATCGGCAACGCGCTGCGGTTCGATCTCGGGCAGGATCGGTTTCAAGATGCCGTTCTCGAGCATGATCGAGACGGTGCGCGACGGATCGCTCACGCCGAGCAGCTTCAGTAGCTCGTCGGCGATGCGCTCGCGCGAGAGCCCCATCAGGTCGTTCGCCCGCTGCGTGCACGCCTCGAGCGCTGCGGCGTCCAGGTCTCCCGAGCCGAAGCGCGCGTGGAAACGGAAGAAGCGCAGGATGCGTAAGTGATCCTCGGCGATGCGCTGCAGCGGGTCGCCGATGAAGCGGATGTGGCGCGTTTCGAGATCGGCGAGGCCGCCGAAATAGTCGAAGATCTCGCCGGTGACCGGGTCGGCGAACAGCGCGTTGATCGTGAAGTCGCGTCGCGCCGCGTCTTCTGTCCAGTCGTCGGTGTAGGCGACGGTCGCGCGTCGCCCGTCGGTCGCGACATCACGCCGCAACGTGGTCACCTCGAAGGGCTGGCCATCGCTGACCGCCGTGACCGTGCCATGGTCGATCCCCGTCGGCACCGCTTTGATCCGGGCAGCCTCCAACCTTCTTACCACCTCGTCCGGCTGCAGGCGGGTCGCGAGGTCGACGTCGCTGACCGGCAGGCGAAGCAAATCGTCCCGCACCGCGCCGCCAACGTAGCGCGTCAGGCCCTCGTCGGCGCCGAGCGCGCGAAGCAGCCGCGCCATGCCGCGGCGCTTGCGCCATTTCGCGGGGTCAAGCTTCAGCGCCATTGCAGCCGGCGTGACAAATTGACGATCATCGCCGCAGTCGCCCCCCAGATCCTGCGCTCGTTCCAGATGATCTCGTAATAGTGGCGCTCCCTTCCCTGGAACAGAGCCGTTCGCTGCTGGTGATTGGCGGGATCGAGCAGGAAGTCGAGTGGCGCTTCGAACCACTCGGCCACCTCGTGCTCGTGCGGTTCGAGCGGGAGATCGGGAAGGATCACTCCGATCGCCGGCGTGACGATGAAGCCGGTGACGGTGCGGTACGGCTCGAGCGTCCCCACGACCTCGACGCAATCCGGCTGAAGCAGGATTTCTTCGTGCGCTTCGCGCAAGGCGGCCGCGACCGCAGCTTCGCCCGTGTCGACGCGCCCGCCGGGGAACGCGATCTGCCCGGCATGGGTGCGCAAATGCTCGCGGCGGACCGTGAGGATCAGGCCCGGCTCGCTGCGATCGGTAATGGCCATGAGCACAGCCGCGGGGAGCGTCGCCTGGGCGCGCTCCTCCGCATAATCGCCTTCGAGCGGCGGCTCGGCGGCCGGTGTGGCGAGCGCCGCGCGAAGCTTGTCGGCCAAGGCAAGCCGCGTTTCTGTCATGCGTCGAGCCTGAAGAAGACGCCGTCGCTCCAGACACCCGGCGGATCAGCGCCTTTATCGAGCGCAATCTGGGCGAGCTCGTAATAAACGGGGCGGGTCAGCTCGGCTTCGAGGCCGTGACGGACGAGCAAGCGGGGCGAGGGATCATCTGCGCTCCCGACAATCATCAGCGGATGCGCGGGGCCGAGCATCACCGCGTCGCCGCTGTCGAGCTCAAAGCCGATCCGCCGCGATCGGCCTTCGCCTTCGCTGTGCATGGCGATGGCGCGGAAGGCTGTCGCGTCGACATCGATCTCCAGCTTCTCCGCCGGAGTCACCAGCACGTGGCGGCCGTCGGGCTCGCGCCTCAGCACCGTCGAGAAAAGCCGGACCATCTCGTGCCGGCGGATCGGCTCACCCTCGTGAAACCAAGTGCCGTCGCGCGCGATGCGCATGCCCGAATGGCCGCAGTGTTCCGGGTGCCATTGTTCGACCGGCGGCAGCCGTCGATGTTCGATCAGCTTCTGGAGCTCGGCGAGGTTGAGACTATCGGCTGTGATGGAGGCACCTTTCGCGTTCACCGCCTCCATTGGATTGCTTCGCGCCGCCGCTCAAGGCAGGAGGCGCGAGGATGGCCGAGCAGCAATCGCGCACCGCAATCGTGACCGGCGCCGGCAAGCGCGTCGGCGCCGAGATCGCCGAGGCGCTGCTCGGCCTGGGCTGGACTGTCGTGGCCCACGTCCACCATGCGGAGGACAGCGTTGCTGAGGGCGCCTTGAAGGTCGTCGCCGACCTCGCCGACGAGCGGTGCGCCGAGGCGATCTTCGCCGCCGCCGAGGGACTCCCGCCCATCCGCCTGCTGGTCAACAATGCTGCCCGTTTCGCCTCGGACGGCTTTGGCGAGTTCAGCACGACCGAGTTCGCCGCGCACATGGCGGTGAACGTCGGCGCGCCGCTGCTGCTGATTGAGCGCTTCGCACGCGCGCACGAGTCAGACTCAGGTGCGGACGCGCTGGTCGTGAACCTGCTCGATGCGAAGCTCGCCGCACCCAATCCGGATTATCTGAGCTACACTTTGTCGAAACAGGCGCTGGCCGGCTTGACCGAGCTCGCCGCGCGAGCGCTTGCGTCCCAAGGCATTCGCGTGAACGGCATTGCGCCAGCCGTGATGCTGCGCTCGAGCGGCCAGAGCGAGGAGAATTTCGTCGCAATGCACGCCCACAATCCACTGCGGCGCGGCGTTGAACCGGCAGACGTCGTCCACGCGCTCAACTATCTCATCGACGCCCGCTGCGTGACGGGAGAGGTGCTGGTCATCGATTCCGGACAGCGCTTTTTGTCGCTCGAGCGCGACGTCCAGTTTCTCGGAGGCAATGCGACCGAATGAATGGGCCCAAACTCCAGGGATTGGTACCGGAGGACCTGAAGGTCCGTTCCGCGCGCATCCTGCTGGAATCCCTCGCGGTGCAAACCGACATCGGCTTCCACGAATTCGAGGTTGGCGCACCGCAGCGGCTGCTGGTGAGCGTCGAGATCTGGCTAGAAGACGTGTCCGTCCCACTTGAGGACGACCCCGCGCGTGCCTGGGACTATGACTTCCTCCGCTCCGAGGTGCTGGAGATCGCGTCGTCGCGGCGCTTCAACCTGCAGGAGACCCTGGCGCACGCGATCTTCGATCGGCTGGCGGCGTTCCGCGGCGTCAAAGCTCTAAGAGTGCGCACGTCCAAACCGGACATCTATCCGGAGGCGCACGGGGTCGGGGTTGAAATCGCCTCCTTTTCGGGAGCTTGGCCGCAAGGCTGAACCGTTAGCATCGCTATTGCGGGTTTCACGCCTTCCGGCTGTGGAACAAAATCCGTTGCACGGCCTTTGAGCCGGAGATAAGGACGCGCGCTTGTCGCCGGTGATATGTTGATACATCGGCGATCCCATCGAGGGGCAGGGCGCGCGTGAAAACGCCCGGTCTGGCCGTGGCTTGCCACGGCGTGTTGAGGAGAACTGCGGGTCAATGTCCTACGCGCAACGCAAACAGCTGAGCGGCAACCCGGCACTGGCGACGTTCTTCACTGTCGCGGTCGTAGGTTCGCTAATGTACGCGATCGTGACGGGTCTTGCCTACAATGTGATCAAGAAGACGGCCGAAAACCTCAAGGTGATCGACGTCGAACAGCCGCCGCCGCCGCCCAAGCAGCCGCCGCCACCGCCCAAGGATATGCCGAAGGTGCCGCCGCCGCCGATGACTCCGCCGCCATTGGTGCGGGTCGAGGCTCCGCCGCCGCCGATCCAGACGGTGACTTCGCCGACGCCGCCTCCGGTGTACATACCCCCGGTCGCACCCGCGCCTCCGGCCCCGCCGCCGCCGCCGCGCAAGACTCAGTCAGCTAGCCCAGCCAGCGGTGACGTTCGCTCGGCTTTTTCGAACGACGACTATCCTGAGTCCGCCATCGCCGCGAACGCTCAAGGGACGGCGCGCGCCCAGCTGACCATCGGCCCCGACGGCCGAGTGACCGGCTGCAGCCTCATCCAGTCGACCGGCAACGGCGCACTGGACGCGACGACGTGCAACATCCTGCGCCGCCGCGTGAAGTTCGTGCCTGCCCGCGACAGCAACGGAAACGCGACTTCGGACACCTACACGACCCCGCCGATCAGGTGGGTTCTGCCGGAGGGCTGAGTTTAGACTGACGTTTTTTGATAGGGTTCTCAGAAGGAAAGCACAGTTATGCAAGCAGCACACGCCGCAGGATCGAGCCCATACGGTCTGATCCCCGCTCTCCAGCAGGGCGGCATCATCGCCATTTCGGTGTTCACCATCCTCGTTTTGATGTCGATCTTCAGCTTCTACATCCTTTTCACCAAGCTGATGCAGCAGCAGAAGATCATC
Organism: Sphingomicrobium sp.; assembly: GCA_036523615.1. GTDB lineage: Bacteria > Pseudomonadota > Alphaproteobacteria > Sphingomonadales > Sphingomonadaceae > Sphingomicrobium. The sequence goes on along the minus strand of DATDDW010000344.1, from coordinate 2,317 downwards.
AGCCAGGGTCGCAAGGTCCGCGCCAGCTTCTGGAACTCGCCGAACTTGCGCGAAGCTTCGACCAAGCTCGAGGCGAAGAGCGCCTATCGCTCGATCGTCGACGATGCGCTGCTGGCTCAGGACCAGCACGGCAAGCTGACCGATCCGATCGACCAGCATGACTGGATGGCCAACAGCCTGGCGCGCAGCCAGGGTGCGATCGGCGCGCGTCTCGGTGAAGGCCTCGCCTTCCTCGCCACCGTCGGTTCGACTGCGCCGTTCATCGGTCTGTTCGGCACCGTCGTCGGCATCTACCGCGCGTTGATCAGGATCGGCGCGTCGGGCCAGGCCTCGATCGACACCGTCGCCGGCCCGGTCGGTGAGGCGCTCATCATGACCGCTCTCGGCCTCGTCGTCGCCGTCCCGGCGGTGCTCGCCTACAACTGGCTGATCCGCCGCAACAAGTCGATCATGGAGGACCTTGCCGCCTTCACCAACGACCTTCACGGCTACCTGATGTCGGGTGGCGCGGTGAAGCCGCGGCTCGGCGGCCCGGCGCCGGCGTCCAAGGGCCCGGCTCAGGCCAGGACCACCGCTGCTCCGAGCGAGCCGGTGCGCACTCCGACGACCGCGAAGTAATTGCGAGGGGCAGGTCCGGCTCGCGCGTGAGCCGGACCTTCGCCTGAATAGAAGAAAGAGACCCGCCTTATGGCAGGACAAGTAATCCAAGACGCCGAAGAAGATACGGCGATGTCCGACATCAACGTCGTTCCGCTGACCGACGTTATGCTCGTGCTCCTGATCATCTTCCTGATCACCGTGCCGGTGATCAAGCAGTCGATCCCGATCACGCTGCCCAAGGTTCGCTACGAGCCGACGGTGACCAAGCCCGAGAACGTCTCGCTGACCGTGCGCAACGGCCCGGGCGGCGCCTGCGAGGTCTACTGGGGCCTGCAGAGACTGACCCAGGACGACTTGCTCAAGCGCGCTGTCGACAGGCTCGAAGCCCAGATCAAGGCCGTCGGCGGAGTGCAGAACATCAACGAAGAGAATATGCCCGAAGCCCACATCCGCGGCGACATCAACACCCAGTACAAGTGCATCGGCGCGGCAATCATCACCATGCAGGAAGCGGGCTTCCAGCGCGTCGGCTTTATTTCCGAACCGCCGCCCAACTCGACCGTTCGGCTGTAGGAGTCACTCGCCATGTCAATGCAGACCACCAGCGACAATTCGTCTGGCGAGCCCATGATGGACATCAACACGACGCCGCTCATCGACGTCATGTTGGTCCTTCTCATCATGTTCATCATCACCATCCCGGTGCAGACCCACGCCGTGAAGCTCGATCTGCCGGTCAATAATCAAACCCCGCCGCCGCCCGTCGAGCCGCTGAAGAACACCGTCGGCGTGACGGCGCAGGGACAGATCACGTGGAACGGGGCTCCGGTCACCCCGGAGCAGCTGCGGCAGTATCTCGAAGTCACGCAGCAGATGAACCCCATCCCCGAGCTGCACCTGCAGCCGGACGCCACCGCTCGCTATGAGCTGGTGGACGAGGTGCTGGCGATCACCAAGAAGTCCCACGTCCAGAAGATGGGCTTCGTCGGCAACGAATATTATATGCACATCTTCTAGAGCGCCCGCAGCGCTCGGCAGTCTAGGGGCGGCTCCGTCGGAGCCGCCCTTTTCACATTCAAGGATACTGGCGCTCACCATGACGCCATGCCATTGCTCCAGCCGATGTCCGATCAGCGTCGTTTCGCCGTAGTCATTCTTGCCGCCGGGCAGGGGACGCGGATGCGGTCGGATACGCACAAGGTGCTCCACCCGATCGCCAGCCGCCCGCTGCTCCTCCACTTGCTCGACCGGGTCGATGCGCTGGGGGCGGAGAAGCGCGTCGTCGTCGTCGGCAAGGGCCGCGACCAGGTCGAGGAGACAATCCAGGGCCGCGACGTGATCGTCGCTCACCAGGCCGAGCAGAAGGGGACGGGGCACGCCGTCCAGCAGGCCGCGCCGGCGCTCGCCGGCTACGAGGGCCCCGTCCTGATCCTCTATGGCGATACGCCGTTCGTCGAGGCCGAGACCCTGCGGCGGATGCTCGACCGGCTCGAGGGTGAGGACGGCCCCGGCGTGGTGGTGCTTGCCTCGTGCCCCGCCGATCCCGCCAAATACGGCCGCATCATCTTGGGCGAAGGGGACAGGATCCGCAAAATGGTCGAGTTCCGCGACGCGACGGAGGAAGAGCGGGCGGTGCGCCTGTGCAATTCGGGGATGATGGCAGTGCGCGCTCCCGACCTCTTCCGCTGGCTGGGCAAGGTCGGCAACGACAATGCCG
>DATDDW010000343.1:0-1619 GCA_036523615.1 Sphingomicrobium sp. | reverse complement strand
CGAATTCCCGCGTGATTCCGCCCAGTTTGCCGGTGGCTTCATCGCCCAGCTGCATCAAATGCTGCGAAATCATCGTCAGCTCGATCCGGCTGTCCTGAATGCGCTGAGACAGAACCTCGAGCAGCGCTTCGAGCGACTGCGCCTCCGTCCTCATCGTGACGACCGAACGCGTGAAACGCTCGGCCTCCTTGCGGCGCGTGCGGCCGAACATCAGCCATACGAGACCGAGCAGCGCGAGAGGCGCGGCGGTCAGCGCGATCCACTGAGCAAAGGCCGGCGAAGCCAACGACTGTCCGCCAAGCGATCGGCCCGCGGACCAGGCGCTGAACGCGAGCCATGCAGCCGCGAGGATGCTGAGCACCACACCAAGGACCTGCCGCCCCCCGGCTCCGTGCCGCTCCGCCTGGCTTTCCGCCCACTGGTCCTGGTCGAATGACGGCGAAACGCCGACGACGTCTTCGGTGAGCTCCAGGGGCTCAGCCCCGTCGTAGGCCGGAGACAGCGGCTCGGCGCGCTTTGCGAAGGGATTCATAAAGGCAGTTTACCATCTTTGACGACGCGCGAAAGCAGTTAGAGAGAGATTGCCGTGCATGCGGCGAAGGGGAGGGACACATTGGCCGTTGGCGCTCTGATCGGGGCCTATCAGGAGGATGATCAAGGCGGTCTTCGCGCGCTCGTTCCGCTCTCGGGCCGGACGCTGATCGAGTATCAGGCGCGCTGCGCCGCGGCTGCCGGAACCGCACCCATCGTCGTGATCGTCGAGCGCGTTCCGCAGGCGCTACAGGACGCTTTCGAACGCCTTCGGCTCGACGGCATCGGCGTGTTTCCCGTCAGCGATGTCGAGGAGGCGGTGAGCCGCTTCGAGGCGGGCGCCACCATCATGCTGATCGGAGATGGCATCGCTCCGACCGCGGATCTGGTCGCGCGGTTGGCGGAGGAACCGGAGCCGGTGGTGGTGACCGTCCCCGATGACGAAGCCCACGAGAACTTCGAGCGCATTGACGGTGAATCGCGCTGGGCGGGCGTCGCCGTAGTCGACGCACATCTGCTCGGATCGACCGCCGCGATGCTCGGCGATTGGGACCTCCAGTCGACATTGCTTCGCCGGGCCATTCAGGAAGGCGCGCTTCGGCTGCCGTCCGAAAACGTCAGCGCCGAGCCGATCCTCGTCGAACGCCCGGAAGACTTGGAGAGCTTCGAGCGAAGACTCCTGCAGTCGTCGCGCGGAATGCGGGCGGACTGGGTGAGCCGCTATCTCCTTCCGCCGGTCGAGGAGCTGGCGACCGAGCAATTGATGGAGACGGGCATACGTCCGATCTGGCTGATCTGGACGGGGCTGGTCCTGACGCTGGCGGCCGCATTCTGCTGCCTTCGCGGTTGGCTCGGCGCGGCGCTTGTCCTGATGGTGCTGACGGCGCCGCTGGACATCGTCGCGTCCCGCCTGGCCACGCTCCGCCTGCGGCCCCTCTCGGCGAAACTTGTCAGCCGCCGACTCCTCGGTCCGGCCGCGGGAATCCCGCTGATGGCGCTCGCCTGGTGGGAGATGACCCATGGCCACAGCTGGGGCACGTTGCTCGCCGGCGGCGGGACGATTGCCTTCTCCGAGGCGATGCGCATCG
>DATDDW010000342.1:0-4537 GCA_036523615.1 Sphingomicrobium sp. | reverse complement strand
CGCGCACAGATCGCCGCGATCTGGTCGGCGCCGGTGGCGATCGCTGTGTGCAGGCGCAGCGTCGCTTGGGTCTCGCTGCAGAACGCCTCTTCGGCCTGCTGCAGCCGCAGCGTTGCGTCGCGCAGCTCCTTGAACAAGGTGTAGACGGTCGGCCGCAGCGTCCGCACCAGCGGCGCGTTGAGCGCGCCGGCGCGGTGGCCGGTGATGCCGACATTAAGGACAATGGGTCGCGGGCGAACGGACGCGGACAAGGCCTTTTGAACCTGAACTTGCGGGCGTCAGGACGTAACGGCGACGCGCTCGTGGCGCGCCTCGCATTCGGCGGCGCTCGCGTGGATCGCGTGGCGTAGCGACACCTGGCCCAGGCGCAGCACCGACCCGACGGGAAGGATCGTCGCCCGGCTGATCCGAACGTCGTCGACGAACGTGCCGTTCGTCGAGTTGAGATCGGTCACCAGCAGCTCGTCGTTGGCGAGGCCGATGATGCAATGCTCGCGCGAGATGCTCTTGTGCGGAAGGACGATGTCGGCGGGCGCGGCGCGGCCGATCTTGAGCCGGTGGCCGTTGACGAGGATCGCATCCTCGGAAACCTCGCCCTCTTCGACCTCGAGGCAATGCACTTCGCCGCTCGCGTCGGCTTCCGCCATCGGCGGCGGAGGCGGCGCAACCGGCGCCGGCTGGCGCATCGGCAGCTCGCGCGGCGTTGCCGCGATCACCTCGTTGCTCCCCGGCCGCAGCGGCTGGCGGCTAGGCTGCGGCGCAGCGCCATTGGCTGCCGGCGCCGCCGCCGGCTCGACGTCGCGCGCTTGCACATCGACCAGCCGCTTGAGGTCGTGAACGAAGGTCCGCCACCGCGCGTCGGCAGTGTCGCCCTCCCAGTCCTGAAGCTCGGCGGCGTGGGTGAGCTCGAAGATGATCGGCCGGTCGCACGCCTCGATGATCGCCGGCGCCAGCTTGTTGCGGCGGTCGGCGAGAGTCGCCTCGGCGCGCACCCAGCGCGAGGCGACCGAACGCGGCGACCACAGCACCACGACCGCCTTGGCGTCGCGCAGCCTCTGCTCGATCACCTCGTCGAACGTCTCACCCGAGTGAAGCGACGCGTCCCACCAGACGCTGAACCCTTCTTCCATGAAGCATTCGGCGAACATGCGCGCAGTGCCGCGATCCTGACGGGCATAGGACAGGAAGATATCCGTTCCGGTCACTCGTTCCCCCTGGTTATGGGCCCCTAGGTTGATGGTCGGCCCGCGGTCCCCGATTTTGCCGGCCCCCAACACGCGCGCAGGCGCGGCGCGACTCACTCGCTCAAGAAATGAATTTCCGTTAACTCTATCACAAAGTCGAGGCTTAAGTGACTAGCGCCGGCCCCGACTGTCCCAAGGCGAGCCACCGCTCGCCCGGGTCAAAGGCTCACCGCTGCGCGACCTCGTCCTTCGGCTTCGGCTTGGCCGAAACCTGGTTGACCGGCTGCGGCTTGGGCGCCGGCGGAGTCAGGCTCGCCCCGCCGTCCTTCATGTTGAGCGCCGCCATCGCCTTGGCGTCGCGGCCGTAGAGGTCGCGGTAATCGACGATCCGCCCGTCGACCAGCGCCGCCGAACTGAAATAGACGATGTAGACCGGCACCGGCTTCACGAAGCTGGCCTGGACCGTCTTCTTGCCCGCCAGCGCCGCCTGGATCCTGTCCGGAGTCCACGGCCCATTGTCGTCGCCCAGGAGCTGGGTGGCGAGATCGACGATATGCTGGGTGCGGATGCAGCCATGGCTGAGCGCCCGGGTCTCGTCGTTGAAGCGGCTGCGCGCATTGGTGTCGTGCAGGTAGATCGCCTTCGAATTCGGCATCACGAACTTGACCTGGCCGAGCGCGTTGGTCGGTCCCGGCGGCTGGCGCCAGCGCTGGATCTCGCCGTCGGGTCCGAGGAGCGGCACGAAGCCCTTCTTGCCCGCCGCTTCATGCTCGATGCTCTTGGGCACCTCCCACCAGGGGTTGAGGATGACGCCGGTGGCCAGCGCCGACAGCTGCGGCGTCGGCGTCGAAAGCTTCCCGGCGATCGCCTTCTGCTTCCAGCGGTTGACGCCGTTCTCGACCAGGGTCGCGTGGAAGCCGGGCACGTTGACGATGATATATTTGGCTCCGAGGTCGCGCGGCAGCCAGCGCCAGCGGTCCATGTTCAGCCGGATGTGGTTGCGCCGGGCCACGTCGCTCGCCGGAGTTTCCGCGAGCGCGGCTTTCAACGCCGCATATTGCGGGTGGGTCGGCAGCAGGCCGTTCAGCGCCGCGCGGATGTCGTGCGCAGCAAGCGCGCTGCGCAGAAGCGCGTCCTGCTTCTCCGCGTTCAAATCGTTGTCGGTCACGAACCAGTCGACCCGCGCCGGCTTCCTGACGTGGCCGAGCGCAAGGTCGGTCGAGACGAGGTTGAAGCGGTCAGTCGCCGCCTTGGACATCGCGACCACGTCGCCCGAGCGGATCGCCGCCTCGAGCCCCGCAGGGTCGTAATCGGCCGGGTTGAGCCCCTCGGTCCCGATTTGCTGGATGTAATAGAGCAGGTCCTGGGCGCTGACCGCGTCCCAAACTGCCGGCGGCAGCAGCGGCGGCGGCGGCACGAGCGGTGCGGCCTGCGGCTGGTCGGCCTTGTAATCGGGATTGCCCGGGACGGGCGCGCCGGTGCTCGCCGTTTCGGGCCTGGCCGGCTTGACCGTCGTCGGCTTGGCGACCGCCGGCTTGGGCTGCGCCGGCGCCGCCGGGCGGACCGGGACCGGCGCCGGGCGGCCCTGCGCTCCGGCTGATCCCACGCCAACGGCGGCTGCCCCTACAAACATCAGAAACGACTTCGCGGCTTTGCTCCGCGACGGCTTCAACTCGTTCATTTTAAACCAAATCCCCCCGCTTCCCATTGCTGCATACACCGCTTGCCGACGCCTCGCCAGTGGCTGTTCGGGCCACAAATTCACCCGGTTCGACCAGGCCGATCCTCGCAAACCAATCCTTAAGCGCCGCTGGCTAAGACTCGCCTCCGCCTTGTGGAGGGCAGGTAAGTGGCGTCCGGTTTCTTTCTTGACGGCGGAATGATCGCGCGCAGCGCCGAGCGCTGCATCGACGAGCGCGGGGAGCCGCGCGTCCCTGCGGTATCGAGCACGGCGGTGCTCGATTTTCGCGGCCGCAAGCACGTCGTTCGCCTGGTCAACGTCTCCAACTCCGGGGCTATGGTCATTTTCCCACACCTGCCCAACATCGGCGAACGCCTCGCCTTGCAACTCCTTGACCGCGGCTCGGTCTCGGCACAGGTGAGGTGGGTGAAGGACGGGCGCATCGGCCTGTCGTTCACGGCCGCGTAGCCCAGAGTCGCGCGCCATGGAGATGACGTTCGTGACGATCAATGCCCGCATCGCCGAGGACCCGAGCGACCGCCGGCGCTACATGCGCGTGCCGGTCGAGCTCGAGGCGAAGATGCGTGAACTCGGCGCCAGCGGAGTCGAGGCCAGGGTCGTCAACATCTCCGAAAAAGGCTTCATGGCCATTGCCGACGGCCGCTTCGAGGTCGGCTCGCGGGTATGGCTGATGCTGCCCGGGCGCGAGCGCGCCAACGCCGTGGTCAAATGGACCGCCGGCGACAAGATCGGCGCCGAGTTCGCCGAGCCGATCTCGCTCGAGGGGCTGACCGCCTGATTCCCTGCGAGGCCGGGCCCTCCTGCTCGGCTCGTCGCACGTCAGCCACTGCCGATAATTAAACCTGGCTCAAGGCCTGCAACCGCTCGCACCCTCTTTCGTTGGCCGGTTGCGAAAGGATGGAGCGAGCCATGGCCAGCGCCGCCAGCGAAGTACGTCCCCTCGAACGGGGTTATCACGCGGTCTATCACGACGGCGAGGTCAACCATTGCCCGGGCTGCGGCCGCACCCACTGGCTGATCGGCCGCGTCTCCGCCGAATGCGCCTTCTGCGCGACGGCGCTGCCGCTCGCCGAGGCGAGCATGCGCTCGCACCACGGACCGGTGGTCATCCAGCACAAGAACCGCGACGTCCACGCCTGGGCGAACTGAACCTCAGGCCTTCTTCCGCACCGGCACCTGCACGTTGCACAGGTCGACCCCGCCCGCGGGGCGGATATAGAAATCGTCGTGACGATTGGCGCGCAGCTTCAAATAGCGCGCGAAGGTCGCGCTTCCCGTGTCCATGACCTCATAGGCGGGGCGCTCGGCCGCCGGAATGTCGCCGGCGATGCGGATGCGTGCGATCGGCACATATTGCGCCTTGTCCTTGTAGAAGCCGAGCGCCTCGGTCCCGCGCGGAAGCGTGCTCAGGCGATCGATCCCGTCCACCACGCGGCCGACCAGGGCAATGTTGCGGTCGAGCTGGCGCGGCGCCTGGCCGATCACCGCGTAGAGCTCGCCGCCGGTGCCCGTGTCGGGCGACAGGTCGCGGCCGACGCCGACGCTGCCGTAGCAATGGGCAAGGTCGGCCCAGCCGCCCTTGGCTGAATAAGCGACCGGCCAGCCGCCGGAAAATCCGGCGCCCGGCGCGTAAGGATCGGGCGAACCCAGC
>DATDDW010000341.1:0-13803 GCA_036523615.1 Sphingomicrobium sp. | reverse complement strand
GCGTTCTCGACAATCCGGGCGAGCAGGATTTGACCGCCCATGTGGATTTCGAGGCGGTGGGCCGCACCGCTCAAGAGGCAGGCACGGCGGTCACGCGGGTCGCGCGGCAGGGCGACTGGCTCAAGCGGCTCGGCATCGATGCTCGGGCCGAGGCACTGGCGCGCGCCAACCCGGACCGCGCGGATGACGTCGCGTCGGCCCTGGACCGGCTCACCGCGCCGGACCAAATGGGCGAGCTGTTCAAGGTGATTGGTATCCACGCGCCGGATTGGCCGGCGCCGGCGGGGTTCGAATGAACGCGACCTATCGCAACGCTATGCCGAGCGATGCCGCTGAGCTCAAAGCGCTCTTCGCCGAGAGCTTCGTCGAAGCCTTCGGCCACCTCTACCGTCCGGCGGACCTGCAGGAGTTCATCGACACGAATTCCCACGCAAAATGGGAGGCCAACCTGACCGACCCGGAGGTGGCGATCCGCGTTGCCGAGCTGGACGGCCGTCTCGCCGGCTTCGTCGAGCTCGCGCCCAAGAAGCTGCCCTACGATACCTCCGCGCCCGCGATCGAGCTGCGCCGCCTGTACCTCAGGAGCGACGCGCACGGCCGCGGCATCGCCGACGAGCTGATGAAATGGGCGCTTGAGGAGGCGCATCGCCGCGGCGCTAAGGAGGTTATCCTTTCGGTCTATGTCGACAACCATCGCGCGCGCCGCTTCTACGAGCGCTACGGCTTCGAGGCGGTCGGCAAATACGACTTCATGGTCGGAAGCCACGCCGACGAGGACCTGATCCTGCGGCACATCATCATGCAGGCGCATGCATGAGCGAAGTCGAAGTCATCCGCGCCGTCAGCCTCGGGCACTGCCCGCACGGCTTCCTCGGCCGCCGCGGCGGCGTGTCGACGGGAGATTTGGAGGGGCTCAACGTCGGCTACGGCAGCAATGACGAGCGTGCATCGATCGACGAGAACCGCCGCCTTGCGGTCGCGGCGCTCGCACCCGACGCCGAGCTTGCGACCGTGCACCAGGTCCATTCCGCCGACGTCGTCTATGCCGAGCACCCTTGGCCGCACGAGGAGCGCCCCCACGCCGACGCGATGGTCACCGACCGTCCGCGGCTTCTGCTCGGCATCCTCACCGCCGACTGCGCGCCGGTGCTGTTCGCCGACGCTGAAGCGGGCGTCGTCGGCGCAGCGCACGCCGGCTGGCGCGGCGCGCTCGCCGGGGTCACCGATTCGGCCATCGATGCGATGGAACAGCTCGGGGCTCGCCGCGACAACATCCATGCGGCGATCGGTCCGTGCATCGGCCCCGCCTCCTATGAAGTCGATGAGGCGTTCCGCGACAGCTTCCTCGGCGCCGATCCCGCGAACAGCCGCTTCTTCGTCTCCAGAGCTTCCGGCAAGCCGCATTTCGACCTCGAGGGCTATGTCGTCCACCGCCTGCTCGTCGCGGGGATCGGCGAGGTCGAAGCGCTTCACCTCGACACCTATGCCGACGCCGACCGCTTCTTCAGCTACCGCCGCTCAACCCACCGCGGCGAAGCCGATTACGGCCGCCAGCTGAGCGCCATCGCGCTGGCCTAGCGGCGCCGCCGCCTTTGGCGCTAAGGCGCGGCGCAAGGAGACTACGCTTGCCGACCGAAGACGAGATCAGCGGCGCGACGCCGCATCACCGCCAGCCGCGGCCTTCGCCGACGCGCATCGGCAATCGCCAGCTCAATCCGCAGACTTTGATGCTCGGCTACGGTTTCGACCCGGAGCTGAGCGAGGGGTCGCTGAAGCCTCCGATCTTCCTGACGTCGACCTTCGTGTTCGAGAATGCGGCGGCCGGAAAGCGCTTCTTCGAAGGCGTGACGGGCAAGCGGCCCGGCGGCGCCGAGGGCCTCATCTATTCGCGCTTCAACGGGCCCAACCAGGAGATCCTCGAGGACCGGCTCGCGGTGTGGGAGGAAGCCGACGACGCGCTCGCTTTTTCGAGCGGAATGGCGGCGATCGCCACGCTTCTGCTGACCTTCGTTCGGCCCGGCGACTGCATCGTCCATTCGGGACCGCTGTACGCGGCGACGGAGACGCTGATCGCCAAGATCCTCGGCCAGTTCGGCGTCTCGTGGGTCGACTTCCCCTCGGGCGCGACGCGCGAGGAGATCGACGCCGCGATCACCAAGGGCAAGCAGAAGGGCCGCGTCAGCCTCATCTATCTCGAAAGCCCGGCCAACCCGACGAACCAGTTGGTCGACGTCGAGGCGGTGCGCGCCGCGGTCGATGCAGCATTTCCAGCCGAGCAGCGCCCGCCGATCGCCATCGACAACACCTTCCTCGGGCCGCTGTGGGCGAAGCCGCTCGCCAGCGGCGCCGACCTGTCGGTCTACAGCCTGACCAAATATGTCGGCGGGCACAGCGATCTCGTCGCCGGCGGCCTCGTCGGCAAGCAGGCGCTGATCGATCAGGTGCGCAGCTTCCGCAACACGATCGGCACGATCTGCGACCCGAACACCGCGTGGATGCTGCTGCGCAGCCTGGAGACGCTCGAGTTGAGGATGGCGCGCGCCGGTGAGAATGCGGCCAAGGTATGCGACTTCCTTCGCAGCCACCCCAAGGTCGAGAAGATCGGCTACTTGGGCTTCCTCGAGGAAGGCTCGCGCCAGGCCGATATTTTCAGGCGCCATTGCACCGGCGCGGGGTCGACCTTCTCGCTCTATCTGAAGGGTGGGGAGAAAGAGGCGTTCGCGTTCCTCGATGCGCTGCAGATCGCCAACCTCGCGGTGAGCCTCGGCGGCACCGAGACCCTCGCCAGCGCGCCGGCGGCGATGACGCATCTGTCGGTGCCGGACGAGCGCAAGAGGCAGCTCGACATTACGCCCAATTTGGTGCGGATTTCGATCGGCTGCGAGGACGCGGACGATTTGATCGCCGACTTCGCCAACGCGCTGAACGCGGTTTAGCCCCAATCCTCTATTGCCCAGCCGCGCTGTTTGGCGAGGCGGCGGAGGCGCCCATGCGGGTTCACAGCGACCGGCTCGTCGGCCCACATGAAGGCGGGCTCATCCGACGCATGGTCGGAATAGAAGCGGACGTGGCCGTGCTTGCCGACGAGGCCGGACCTGTCGACCCACTCGGCGATCATCCGCATCTTCTCGTCGCCGTAGCAATTCTTGCCGGCGATCCGCGCATGCACCCGCTCGTCGAGGCCGATGACCGACCCGGTGCCGATCACGTCGTCGAACTTGAGGTGCTCGGCGATCGCGTCGGCGTAGAGCCGGTAGGAGGCGGTCGCGAGCACCAGCCGCCGGCCGTCCCTGCGGTCGCGCTCGATCGCTTGGAGAGCGCCGGGTCGAACGTTGTGCCGCACGACCCAATTGGCGAAGCTTTCGACCAGCGGCTGGAGCTCGCGCGCGTGGACCTGGTGGCCGATCAGCAGCCACTGACAGATCTCCTTGAGGCGGCTGCGGTCGAACAGGCCGAGGCCGTAGGCGAGCATCGCCAGCAGCACGAGCGGGACAAACGCCACCCGCCATTGCTGCCGCCGAAGCGCGCAATGGATCAGGAACGGCGTGTAGGTAGGCCGGCGGGTAATCGTGCGGTCGAGGTCGTAGACGGCGAGGTCGCTCATGCGCGGCCGCTCAGGATCTGTTCGACCAGCGCGTGGTCCTCGGGCTTGTCGACGTCGATAGCGGCGAGCGGGTTGCTGAGCTCGACCGCGCGGATGTCGAGGCCGAGCTTGCGCCCAACCGAGCGGACGCTTTGTTCGAGGGTGCGCAGGCGCAACACCGCGCCGAGCAGCAGCGCCGGCCCGACCGCTGCAAGCACGCGCCAGCCCTTCTTGCGGTCCTGCTCGACCGCCCGCCAGCGCTCGATCGCCGGCAGCACCTTGGCCGATCCGAAGGCGAACAGGTTCGCGGCGGTATAAGCGCCGCCGCGGAACCTCAGCCAGGTGCGCCGGGTGTGCGGGAAACGGTCGAGCACAGGCTTCCGCTCGACCACGCCGATGGCGAGATCGGCGTTTTCGGCCTTGGCGGTGAATTCAGCAATCATCCCCGCGTCGAGCAGAGCATGGTCCGCGGTCGTCACTAGCACGGGAAAGCGCGCGCTCCCGTCCTTGATCAGGCGCGCGATCGTCGCGGCAATCGTGTCTTCGGAGCCGCGGAGACTCACTCGCGCGTCCTTCGGCAGCACCGGCCGCAGGTCGTCGGGGTGCTGCGTCAGGACGACGATGTCGCCGACCTCGCGGCTGTCGAGCAGCGCGCGGAGCGGGCGCAGCACCATCGGCTCGCCGGCGATCGGGATCAGCGCCTTATGCCGCACCATCATCGAGCGGGCGAGCGGGTCGCCTGACGGTCGCGAGCCGGCGAGCAGGAGCGCGGTCCAGCGCGTCACGCGAGCCAGGACACTACCGGCTGGCCGCGCGCCGCGCGTTCGCCGGCCTGGGCGAAGCGCACCGCGTGGAAGATGAGGCTGACCAGCGTCCAAAAGGCGACCAGCACCAGCCCCGCGTCCGGGCGGCGCACGAGCAACGCCGCGACGAGGATCACCATGTTGGGATTGCGCCTGGCGGTGATCAGCCGGAAGCGGCTGTCGATCGGCCGCCACACGTGGATGTGCATGGCGAACTGGGTGATGAACAGCCCCTCGATGATGCGCTGCGCGACATAGCCGCCGACGATCATCCACAGCACCATCGTCGCATAGACCGGATCGAGCGGGCGGCCGTAGGCGGCAAGCCCATGCTCCCACGCCCACCACCAGAAGGGTGGATGGATGAGGTCGATGCCATGGTCGAACGCTTCGCCCCATTTCGACGAGGCACCGGTCACCCGCGCCAGCTTGCCGTCGACGGTATCCAGAACCATGAAGACGAAGCCCGACAGCACGCCCCACCAATATTCCCCGCGCCAGAATAGCCAGAAGGCGAGCACGCACAGAACGGCGCCGACCAGGGTGACGAAATTGGGGCTGAGACCGGCGCGTGCCGCCCAGCGCGTCAAATAGAAAGCCGGCCGCCGCCACAGGTAGAGCGTCAGCGCGTCGGTTACGCCTTTATAGGCGCCGTCATAGGCCGCGCGCTCGACCGGTTCGGGATCGTCGGCATCGAGGGGCAGCACGAACGGCCGCTCGCGCTTGCGCAGCTCATCGTAGCTGAGCTCGGCACTTTCGGCCGGGAGCAGCTCATAGCCCGGCGGCACTACCCCGCTCTCGACTGCCGCTAGCGTCGCGGCGGCGTCGCCGTCCGCGGGCAGGTGCGCGATCACCGGCTTGCCGCCTAGCGTCAGGACGTTGCCCGTCCTTGCCGCGATCGCTTTCAGCCACGCCGGGTCCCACGCATAGTCCATGCTCGCAACCAGCGCCGCTCGCCCGGCTTGGACCGCATCGGCGCACTCGAAACCGGCGTTCGCGGCGAGGCGGCAGGCGCGCTCGCGCGCCTCCATACCGAAGGCGCGAGCGGGGTTTGAGCCGACGGGGACGAACAGTGGCGTTTCGCTCATCGGCCGGGGGCATAAAGGGGCGCTCAAGGGCAGGGAAGGGGCGCCGCAGCCGCGCCGACTTGCTCCGCCTGCGCATTTCGCGCACAAATCCGCTCCAGATGGCCGATCTCGAGCACCAGGAGACGGATCAGGGGCACGGCTCGGTCTACCGGGTCGCGGGAGCGCTGACGATCAGCCGCGCGGCGACGACGCAGCGCGAAATTGATGCGATGCCCGATCCGCTGACCATCGACCTCTCCGATATCGAGCGCATGGACACGGTCGGTGCGTGGATCGTCTACCGCACGGTCCGCGACCGCGGCGCCAAGGTGATCGGCGCCAGCCGCGACGAAGTCAGCCTGCTGCAACAGGTCAAGGATTTCGACGAGCCGGTGCAGGTCCACCCCGAGCAAAGGCCCGGCGTCGCGCGCGTGTTCACAGAGCTTGGCCAGTGGGTCGCCGACGCGGGCAGGACGCTGCTCGGCCTCCTCGGATTCTTCGGCGCGACGCTGATCGGCTTCGCCAACGTGATCCGGCGGCCGCGGCGCTTCCGCCTCAACGCCGTTGTCACCCGCTTCGACGTCGTCGGCGTGCGCGCGCTCGGCATCATCGGGCTGATGAGCTTTCTCATCGGCATCGTCATCGCCCAGCAGGGCGCAGTGCAGCTCGCTCAGTTCGGCGCCGAGGTCTACACCATCAACCTCATCGGGCGGATCACGGTGCGTGAGCTCGGCGTGTTGATGACCGCGATCATGGTGGCCGGCCGGTCGGGCTCCGCGTTCGCCGCGCAGATCGGAACGATGAAGATCACCGAAGAGATCGACGCGATGCGCACCATCGGCGTATCGCCGATCGAGGCACTGGTGATCCCGCGGATGATGGCGTCGATCCTGATGATGCCGCTGCTCGGCTTTTGGGCGATCCTCACCGCCTTGTTCGGCGGCGGCATCTTCGTCTGGCTCGACCTTGGGTATCCGCCGCTCACCTACATCCAGCGGCTGCAGGAAGTGATCCCGATCACCGACATGTGGATTGCCTTGATCAAGGCGCCGGTGTTCGGCTTCATCATCGCGCTCGCCGGCTGCTTCCAGGGCATGCTGGTGCAGGGCAACAGCGAGGAAGTCGGCTCGCGCACGACCACCGCCGTCGTCCAGTCGATCTTCCTCGTCATCGTTCTCGACGCGGTGTTCGCGGTCTTCTTCAGCTCGATCGGATGGGTATGACTCCGAAAGACTGTCAGCCGGTCATCACCGTGCGCGGGCTGCGCAACAGCTTCGGCGAGCAGGTGATCCACCAGGATCTCGACCTCACCGTCTGCCGCGGCGAGATTCTCGGCGTCGTCGGCGGCTCGGGCACCGGCAAGTCGGTGCTGCTCCGCTCGATCATCGGGCTGCAGACGCCCGACGCGGGCGAGATCGAGGTGCTCGGCGAGAACATGATCGACCGCGACGAAGACGAGGCGAAGAACATTCGCCGCCGCTGGGGCATCCTGTTCCAGAACGGCGCCTTGTTCTCGACTCTGACCGTCGCCGAGAATGTCGAAGTGCCGATCCGTGAATATTTCCCGTTCATCCAGGAAAAGCTCCTCGACGAGATCGCCTCCTATAAGATCGCCATGGGCGGACTCCCGGCTGATGCGGGCCCCAAATTCCCGTCCGAGCTGTCGGGCGGAATGGTCAAGCGCGCCGGCCTTGCCCGGGCGCTGGCGCTCGATCCCGAGCTATTGTTCCTCGACGAGCCGACCGCGGGCCTCGACCCGATCGCCGCCGCCGCGTTCGACGAGCTCATCCGCTCGCTGCAGAAGCGGCTCGGCCTCACCGTCTTCCTCATCACCCACGACCTCGATACGCTGCACGCGATCTGCGACCGTATCGCGGTGCTTGCCGACAAGCATGTGCTCGGGGTGGGGACGATACCAGAACTCTTGGCTTTGGATCATCCTTGGATACAAGAGTATTTCAACGGACCGCGGGGGCGCGCTGCAGCCGCAAGCTATGAGCATGAGGTGGTAGCCTGATGGGAATGGGGGCCTGATGGAGACCCGCTCGAACTATATCATGGTCGGCGCCGTGACGATGGCGCTGCTCGCCGGCGTCCTCCTGTTCATCGTCTGGCTGGCCGGTCTCTCGAACAAGACGACCAAATGCTACGACATTTACTTCGCCCAAGGCGTCGGCGGCCTCAATAAGGGCTCCAACGTCACCTTCTCGGGCGTGCCAGTCGGACAGGTCGCCAAGATCTCGCTTCTTCCCAACCGGCCGGAGTTCGTTTGGGTGCGGATCAACGTCGACGAGGAAACGCCCGTGCTCCAGGGCACGAGCGCGCAGATCCACGGCGTCGGCTTTACCGGCGTCAGCGAGATCCAGCTGACCGGCGCGCAGCGTGGGCGGCCGCCGATCGAGCAGGTAGGGCCGCAGGGCTGCCCGGTGATCCCCGCTACCTCGGGTGGAATCAGCGCCTTGCTCAACAGCGCGCCGGAGCTGATCGACCGCATCCAGCGTCTGACCGAGCGTTTGACCGAGCTGCTCAACGACAAGAACCAGAACGCGATCGCCGATATCCTCGAGAATATCGACATCACCACCGGGGAGCTGCGCAAGCGCGCGCCGGAGATGGGTGAGACGATCAACGAGATCAGGATTGCCTCGCACAACGCCGGAATCGCCGCGAACAACGTCGCGGCGCTGACCGCCAATACCAACCGGCTGGTGAGCGAGCAGGGCCGGCCGGCGGTCGAGAACCTCAACAAAGCGATCATTTCGGCGCGGCAGGCGGCGGATAATCTCAATGGGATGATCTCTGACGCGCGGCCCGGCGTTCAGAACTTCAGCAAATCGACTCTGCCCGAGGCGAACCGCCTCGTGCACGACCTGCGGCAATTGTCCCAGTCGCTCGAGCAGGTGTCCAACCGCATCAATCAGCAAGGGATCGGCGGAGCGCTCGGGCCCGAGAAGCTGCCCGACTACAAGCCAGGGAAACGCAAATGAGGCGACTGCGTAGCATCATGGTGACGGCGCTCGCGGCAGCAGCGCTCGGCGGCTGCTCGCTCGGCGGCCTGCTCGGCGGGGGCGGCAAGCCGCCGACGACGTTGCAGACGCTGACGCCAGACGCGCCCGATCCAGGTCCTGTCGCGCGCACCGTCAACGCCGGCCAGGCGGTAACGGTCGCGACGCCGACGGTCGCCAAGGAGCTGCACACGACGCGGGTGCCGGTGCAGCTCACCCCGACCGACGTTCAGTACGTGACCAACCTGCAGTGGGTGGACACGCCCGACCGGCTGTTCGCCGCGCTGCTTGCCGAGACGATCCGCCGGACGACCAATCGCGTCGTGCTTGATTCGGGGCAGACCGCGCTCGACCCGGGGCTCGTGGTCAGCGGAGCGCTCCAGCGCTTCGAATATGATGCATCAATGGGCCAAGTGGTCGTCGTCTATGACGCGTCGCTGTCTACTCAGGGCGGGAGCCATGTCGAGACGCGCCGCTTCACTGCGAGCGTGCCGGCCGACGGCACGGGCCCTAGCGTCGGACCGGCACTCAACCGCGCGGCAAACCAGGTGGCGCACGACGTCGCGGGTTGGATCGGCAACGGCGGCTAAGCGGCTGGCGCCGGCATGAAGTGGATGCCGTGGCGCTCCCCGATCTGAGGGATTTTCGCGCCGTCTTCGGGAAGGCTCCGCACCTCGTCATTGATCTCGCGGAAGAACTCTGAGCCGTGCGCGGGCGCGGCGAAGATCAGCACCCGCGCCGGAGCTTCTGACGCGCCCTTGAAGCCGTGCACCGTGTTGCGCGGCAGATAATTGAAGTCGCCCTTCTTCGAACTCAGGCGTTCGCCGTCGATCTCGAAATCCACCGCGCCGTCGAGGATGTAATAAGCCTCGTCCCAGTCGTGGCGATGCGGTGGCGGCCCCATGCCCAACGGCACTTCTTCCTCGAACAGCGACCAGGCGCCGCCGGTCTCGCTCGCTTCGCACAGCATGGTGAGCGGCATTCCGAGCACGTTGAGCGGACGTCTGTCCCCGGCTTTGACGATCGTGGCAGTCATCGGCTGGCCTCCTCCAACTCGAGGCCAGACCTTACACCGTCAGGCGAGGCTCTTCGAGACCTGCTCGTAGACGTCCTTCGACAGCCCCGGAACCGCGGCGATGCGCTCGAGCGCCGCACGCATCAGCGCCGCGCGCTTCGGCTCGAAGCGCCGCCAGCGGCCGAACGGCGGCACCAGCCGCGCCGCGACCTGCGGATTGAGCTTGTCGGCGGCGATGATCATCTCGCCGAGGAAGGTGTAGCCGCGCCCTTCGCCCGAATGGAACGCCCAATGGTTGGCGCCGAAGGTCCCGGCGAGCGCCCTGAGGCGGTTCGGGTTGGTCATGACGAAGTCGGGATGCTGAGCGAGCTTCAGCACCTGGTCGACCGTGTCCGCCCGTTGCGCCGCGGCCTGCAGCGCGAACCATTTGTCGAGCACCAACGCATCGTCGTGGAAGCGCTCGTAGAATGCGTCGAGCGCTTGAGCTCGCTCGGGGGCGTCGAGCGAGACGAGGATGCCGAGCGCGCCTTGCCGGTCGGTCATATTGTCGGCGCGGTCGAACTGCTGCTTCGCCAGCCGCGCCGCACCGGCCTCGTCGGCTGCGGCAAGCAGGCCGAGCGCGATGCTGCGCAGGCGGCGGATTCCCTTGGCTTGCGGGCTGAGGTCGTGGCCAGCCGCGCCGTCGCTGCGGTGAGCGGCAAGAAGCGGATCGCCGAGCGCGCCGGCGATCGACGCGCGCAACTGCTCGCGGGACTCATGGATGGCGTCGGGATCGACGACGTCCATCCGGTCGGCGATCAGGCTTTCGCTCGGCAGCAGGATCGCTTCGGCCTTGAATGCAGGGTCGAGCGAGTTCGACTTGAGCGTTGCCGCGATGGCGCGGATCACCGGGTCGGCATCGACGCTGGCGCGGCGCGCTCCAGCGACGAGCGCGCTCATCATCAGCTCCTGCATCGCCTCGTAGCGCGCGAACGGGTCGGTGTCGGTCTGCGCCAGCCGCTCGAGCTCGTGCGACTGGCGCTCGGCCTCGACGATGATCGGCGCCGAAAAATTGCGGTTGATCGAGAGGAGCGGCGGCTCGGCGACATTCTCGAAGGTAACGCTCTGTCGCGGCTCCTCGAGGACGATCAGACGCTCGGGGGAAATCGCTGCGCCGCTTTGGCTGCCGATCAGCGCCGTCTTCAGCGGGATCGGCATCGGTTGCTTGGTCGGCTGGCCCGGCGTCGGATCCTCGTGCTGCTCAAGGTGCAACGTCGCACTTTTGGTGGCGGCGTCATGCTCGAGGCGCGCCTTGACCTTGGGCGTGCCCGCTTGGCTGTACCAAATCTTGAATGGCGTCAGGTCGACTCCGCTGCCGTCCTCCAGCGCCTTGACGAAATCGTCGCAGGTTGCCGCTTCGCCGTCGTGTCGTGAGAAATAAAGGTCGGTCCCGGCGCGAAACTTCTCCGGTCCGAGCACCGTCGCCAGCATGCGGATCACTTCGGCGCCCTTGTTGTAGACGGTCGCCGTGTAAAAGTTGGAGATCTCGATGTAGCTGTCGGGGCGGACGGGATGGGCAAGCGGCCCCTGGTCCTCGGGGAATTGGACCGCGCGCAGCACACGCACGTCCTCGATGCGCTTGACTGCGGCGCTGCCGATGTCAGCCGAAAAGCTCTGGTCGCGGAAGACCGTGAAGCCCTCTTTCAGGCTCAGCTGGAACCAGTCGCGGCAGGTGACTCGGTCGCCCGACCAATTGTGAAAATATTCGTGGCCGACGACACGCGCGATGTTGTCGAAGTCCGCGTCGGTCGCGGTCTCCTGGTCGGCAAGGACGTAGGCGGAGTTGAAGATGTTGAGGCTCTTGTTCTCCATCGCGCCCATGTTGAAGTCGGAGACGGCGACGATGTTGAACTGGTCGAGGTCGTACTCGCGGCCATAGGCCTTCTCGTCCCATGCCATTGCCAGCTTCAAGCTGTTCATGGCGTGCTGGGTCTTGGGCAGGTCGGCCTCGCGCACCCAGATCGCGAGATCGACGTTGCGGCCGCTCATCGTGGTGAAGCCGTCGCGGTTGGCCTTGAGGTCGCCGGCCACCAGCGCGAACAGATAGCAGGGCTTGGGGAACGGGTCCTGATACTCGGCCCAGTGACGGCCGTCTTCGGATTGCCCTTCAGCGACGCGATTGCCGTTCGACAGCAGCACCGGGAACAGCTTGGCGTCGCCTTCGAGCCGAACCGTGTACTTGCTGAGCACGTCGGGCCGATCGGGGAAGAAGGTGATGCGGCGGAAGCCCTGCGCCTCGCACTGGGTGCAGAGCATCCCGCCCGACGCATAAAGGCCCATCAGCTTGGTGTTGGCCGCGGGGTTGATCTCGGTCTCGACCGCGACCTCGTGCCGGTCTTGCCCGAGCGGGACGAGCAAATCGCCGCCGTCCATGGTCCAGCCGTCGAAAAGTTCGCCGTCGACCCACACGCCGACCGGCGTCAGCTCGTCGCCGTTGAGGCGCAGCGTGGTGCTGGCGGATGCCGCATCGGGGTTGCGCTCGACGGTGAGCTTCGCCTGCACCCGCGTCTTGTCCAGGCCGAGCGTGAACTTGAGCGCGATCTCCGGCACCAGCCACTCGGGCGGGCGGTAATCCTCGCGGCGGATGGTGACATGGGTCGGGGAAGGCGGCGCTTCCGCAGACGTGCTTTGCGCTTCGGCTATCGTTCTTACGTCGAGCATAGGCCGCGACCTAGGAAAGAATGCTTGCCCGAACAACCCGCCGGCGGCGGTGACTTGAGGGCCAAACAGGCGTAATCGAGCGGCGCCCCGCTGAACCGGCGGCGCGAGCGAAGCGTTGAATTGCCCATCCACCCGAGGAGAAGGTCATGAGCGGCTTCGAGGACATTCGCGAGCATATGGAAGTGATCGGCGCCGACGGCGTGCACCTGGGCACCGTCGACCGCGTCGAAGAGAACCGCATCAAGCTCATTCGCGCCGACAGCGGCGTCGGCCACGAGCAGCACCATCACTACATCCCCAAGGGCCTGGTCGCCGAGGTCGAGGGCGACAAGGTCCGCCTCACCGCCCGCGGCGACGTCGTCGCCGACCTGTTCGAGCAGGAGCAAGGCGGCCAGCCGATCGGCTGACCCTCACCGGACTTGATCGCCGGCTCGCCTTTGGCTGTGATGCAGCCGAAGGGGAGACGAAGCGAGATGCGCAGAGCGATATTCCTGCTTGCCGGAGCCGCGGCGCTGAGCGCCTGCGGCCAGTCGGGCGGCGACGAGCCAAACCAGGCGACAGCCACTGCCAAGTCCGCCGCGGCCAAGCCCAAGCCCGCTTACTGCTTCTTCCAGCCCAACGAGACCAAGGGCTGGGCGGCGAGCCGCGACAAGGCCGGCAACGTCGTCGTCAAGGGCAAGGCCTACCGCGAAGACTCCCGCTACCAGGCGCTGCTCGGCCCGCCGAGCGTCACCGGAACCACGGCGGAAATCTCGCCGACCATCCAGCAGAACCCGGGCGCTTACGGCGCCCCCGACGACTGGTGGGACGTGAGCGCGACCATCCCGAACAGCGCGGCGGTCGAGACGGTCAACGTCACCTGCGGCGGCAAGACCATCGCCCAACTCACGGTGCCGCGGACGAAATAATCGCGAAGCCGACCAAAGACTTATTGCAAGCGCCGCGGATTCGACCGACTGTGGGTGGGTGAAGAAGGAGGGGCTGGCGGAGTCGCCGGAGCGGAGGTGGACCCGTCCGGACGATTATGTCGCGGCGCTGGCCGAGCGCCGCTCCTACCGCCGTGCCCGCGGCAAGGAAAAAGCCCGCACCCAGACCGACCAGCCGCATTTCCTCCTTTCGACCCTCCCATTCCTCGCGCTTCTCGGCCTGCTCGCCGTGCTTGCCGTCGGCATCATGGTCATCGCCTTCCCCGGCTGGCAGCCGCAGGACAAGGTGCAGCAGCCGCCGAGCCACCAGCAGGGCGTCGCCGCCAAGGGCTGGTTCGAGGAAGCGCAGAAGAGCTTCCATCACTAGCCTGCTGCCGCGGCGATTCATGCCAGCGCAAGCTCAAGCCCGACAAGGAAGAGCGATGTCCGGCGTTGCCATCGCCCTCGCGCTCCTCGCCCAGTCGGCGACTGCCGCTGCCGCTCCGCCACCGCCGGCTCAGCCCGCTCAGCCGGCGAGCGCACCTGCAAAGCCCGACGACGCCTGCTCGCCGGGCCAGCCCAAGCCGTCGGACACGCGCACGATCGTCATCTGCGCCCAGCGGCCCAACGGCTACCGCCTCAACCCCGACGTCGGCGAGGCCAAGCGCGAAGCGCACAGCGGCGGCCGCCCGACCTCGCCCTACGGCCAGCCGCGGCCCGACTGC
>DATDDW010000340.1:0-4289 GCA_036523615.1 Sphingomicrobium sp. | reverse complement strand
CAGGAGCGTCCCGACGACGACGATCGCCATGCTCGCCCAGAATCCCACGCCCGAGCGCAGCAGCAGCGGCAGGGCCAGGAACAACGGGATCGAGGGAAGGAAGAACCAGAAGGCGCCGATCGACAGCTCCGCCACCCGCTCTTTGTCGCTGGTATCGCGCCACAGCCACAGCATCGCCAGCAGCGATGTCAGGGGCAGCGAAGCGACCAGCCCGCCCCAGCCGGGATAGCGCCGGGCGATCTCCGAAACCGCGGCGACGATTGCGCCCGACAGCAGCGCCTTGATGAACAGGTAGAGCACGCGCGGCCCTATATCCTCCCCTGCATTTGCAGGGGAGGGGGGCCGTCCGAAGGGCGGTGGAACGGCCTGCTGCTCCACGCAAAAAAGAAGGGCCGCCTGTCCGAGGACGAGGCGGCCCAGGTAATCGGGCTTGCACCCGATTGGGAGGAAAGCGTGCCAAATCCGGCACGAGCCCGTCTTAGCGCAATATGGCTAAACGCCGCCTTAATGGCGCGGCGGAGAAGGACTTTTCGCCGGGCAGTCGCCGAGGCGGCGCACCTGCAGCACATAATTGAACGGCGAGCTTTCCGAGATTCCCTGGGTGCTGATCTTGAGCGAACGCGGCGTGATCACCTCGACCTCGCTCCGCCCGAAGCCCGCCGCGCCGCAGCTGTACTGAACTATGGTCGAAGTGCCGTCGTCGCTGATCGTCGAGCGCGTGCAGCTGCGGCCGCGATGCTCGAACTGCGTCAGTGCGGCGACGTCGGCGATACATTGCACCAGCGGCGCCTTCTCGCCCGGAACTCCGCTGATCTCCCACTGGCCGGGAGTCGCCTGGGCGAGCGCCGGCGGCTTGGCCGCGACCAGGGCCGCGCCCGGAAGGGCCGTTGCAACAGCGAGAATCAGCCAGCGCTTCACCAGCCGGCGTTTAGCACGTCATTGTTAACGCTTGAAAATGAAATGCTCACCAGCCGACATTTTAAGAGCTCAACTCCTTCGGCTCGATGGCAAAGCTCGACGAGCAGAAGGCGCAATCGACGCGGATCAGGCCGTCGTCGCCGACCATCGCCTCGCGCTCGTCGGCCGGAAACCGCGCGATGACCGAGCGCACGTACGCCGGGTCGCAGCGGCAGCCGCGGCTGAGCGGCACCGCGCCAAGCGTCCGCACCTCGTCCTCGTCGTGAAACAGTCGCCAGATGAGGTCGTCGAGCGGAAGCTCGGGGTCGGTCAGTTCCTCCGCCTTCACTGACCCGCCGAGGATCGCGACGTGCGGCCAGTCGGGATGGTCGAGCCTCGTGTGCAAGCGCTCACGGCCCTCCTCGCCCTCCGGAAGATGCTGGAGCAGCAGCCCGCCCGCGAACCAATGCTCGCCGCGCTTCTCCGCCGCCAGCCGAACCAGGCTCGGGATCTGCTCCGACTGGGCGAAATAGCTCTGCGCCGCTTCGCCGAGATTCTTGCCCTCGAGCGGGACGATGCCTTGATAGCGCTCGTCGGACACCGGCTGGTCGAAGGTGATCGCGAGATAGCCCTCGCCGAACAGTTCTTTGAGCGACGGCTCGGCCGACGCTTGCTCGAGCCGCTCCGGGTCGTGGCGCACATAGCCGCGCAGCTCGCCGCCCAAGTAATCGCACACCAGCAGGTCGACCATTCCGCCCTGCGTCTGCGCCTGCAGCGTCAGCTGCCCCTGCGGCTCCTTGAGCAGCGAGCCCAAGAGCGCGGTCAGAGTCAGCGCTTCGGCCAGGAGCTGCTCGATCGGCCCCGGGTAATCGTGGCTGGCGAGGATCGAATCGACCACGCCCGTGAGGCGCGCGATGCGCCCCCGCGCATTGCGCGAGGGGATGGCGACGCCGAGCGCGACGTCGATGTTGAGCTCGGTTGTCGGCATGAAGGATTAGATAGGGTCGAGCCCGCGGCCGGGCAACGTCAAGCCTAAGCGAAATCCGAGGGACGCTCGTGACGCACCCGTTTTCAGTTGACCGACTCAACCGATGGGCAGAGGGCAATCGTGGCTGCGGCTCAGTGGCTCCGG
Source organism: Sphingomicrobium sp. (assembly GCA_036523615.1). Lineage (GTDB taxonomy): Bacteria > Pseudomonadota > Alphaproteobacteria > Sphingomonadales > Sphingomonadaceae > Sphingomicrobium. Next base: position 2,260 of record DATDDW010000340.1, on the reverse strand, counting down.
GGGGACATTCGAACGGCCAGGTGAAGCGTGCGGTAACGCGTCTTCAAGAACCCCAAGGACCTGGAGAATAACCATGGCCGACACGACATCGCCGGATGGCGGTGCGGATGCCCTCGCGCCGACGCAGCCCTCCCCTACTCTCGCCAACGAGAAGCCGACCGTCTTTGTCGGAGCGCCGGACGGCGACACATCGATCCGGCCGTTCAGTTGCCACGCTACCGAGGAGGACCTCGCCGACTTGAAACGGCGCATCGCCGGTACCCGATGGCCCAGCCGCGAGCTGGTCGATGACGCAACCCAGGGCGTCCAGCTCGCGACTATCCAGAAGCTCGCCGATTACTGGTTGAACCAGCATGAGTGGCGAAAGGTCGAGGCGAGGATCTTCAGCTATCCCAATTTCGTCACCACGATCGACGGAGTCGACATCCACTTCATCCACGTGAAGTCGAAACACCCGGGTGCGCTGCCGGTCATCGTGACCCACGGCTGGCCGGGATCAATCATCGAGCAATTGAAGATCATCGACCCCCTGACCGATCCGACCGAGCACGGTGGGACGGCGGAGGACGCGTTCGACGTCGTGATCCCATCGATGCCGGGCTACGGCTTCTCGGGCAAGCCGATGACGACCGGCTGGGGCCCCGAGAAAATCGCCAGCGCCTGGGCGACTTTGATGGAGCGCCTGGGCTACGCACGCTACGTCGCGCAGGGCGGCGATTGGGGCGCGCAGATCGTCGATTTCCAGGGCGTCCAGGCACGGCCCGGGCTGCTGGGCATCCACACCAATATGGCCGGTGCGATCCCGCCCGATATCGACAGGGCGGCACTCGCCGGAGCGCCGGCGCCGGACGGCCTAGACGATGAGGAACGCGCCTCGTTCGACCACGTCTCGTTCTTCTACAAGCACGGCCTCGGCTACGCGAACGAGATGGGGAACCGGCCGCAGACGCTCTACGCGCTCGAAGACAGCCCAGTCGGCCTCGCGGCGTGGATCATCGACCACGACATCTGGACCTACAAACAGATCGAGCGCGTGTTCGATGGCGAGCAGCTCGGGCTCACCCGCGATGACATCCTCGACAACATCACGCTCTATTGGCTGACGAAGACGGCGGTGTCCTCGGCGCGGCTCTATTGGGAGAACCACAACGCTTTCTTCGCCTTCAAGGGCGTGAAGGTCCCTGTCGTGGTGAGCGCCTTTCCCGAGGAAATTCCCGGAGCAATCCCGCGCAAGTGGGCGGAGCAGGCCTATCCGCAGCTGTTCTACTACCGGCGGCATCCCGAGGGCGCACACTTCGCGGCCTGGGAGCAGCCTCAGGCGCTCGTCGAGGATATGCGCCAGGGCTTCCAATCACTGCGGCAATGACAAGCGAATGGGACGGCACTTCGGTGCCGTCCGCACCCTGTAGTGAGCAGCAGCCCGCGCGATGATTAGGCCGCCGCGGCGGGCACCTCATATTCCGCCGCCGCCGCCGACAGGCCTTCGACGAACTCGCGGATGTGGCTTTCCTCGATGTTGAGCGGCGGCAGCACGCGCATGACGTTGTCGCCGGCCGCGACCGTCAACAGCCCGCGGGTGCGCAAATAGTTCACGAACTCGCGGCTGTCGGTCTTCATCTTGACGCCGAGCATTAGCCCGACCCCGCGCACGCTGTCGAACAGATGGTCGTGGTTGGGGATCATCTGCTCGAGCGCGGAGCGCAGCCGCTCGCCCTTCATCCGCACCTCGGCGAGGAACTCGTCGTTGGCGACGACGTCGAACACCGCTTGGCCCGCGGCCATCGCCAGTGGGTTGCCGCCGAAGGTCGAGCCGTGGGTGCCGAGGACCATCCCCGCCGCCGCTTTCTCGGTGGCGAGGCAGGCGCCCATCGGGAAGCCGCCGCCGATGCCCTTGGCGGTGGCGAGAATGTCCGGCGCGACGCCATAATGCTGGTAGGCGTAGAGGGCGCCGGTGCGCGCCACGCCGCACTGCACCTCGTCATAGACCAGCATCAGGTCCTGCTCGTCGCAGGCGGCCCGTAGTCCCGACAGGAATTCGTGCGTCGCCGGGCGGATGCCACCCTCGCCCTGGATCGGCTCGAGCAGGAAGCCGGCGGTGTTCTCGTCGATCGCAGCCAGCGCCGCGTCGAGGTCGTTGAACTCCACGACTGTGAAGCCCGTCAGCAGCGGGGCGAAGCCGTCGCGCAGCTTGGCCTGATCGGTCGCGCTGATCGTCGCCATCGTCCGCCCGTGGAAGGCGTTGGAGAAGGTGATGAGGTTG
>DATDDW010000339.1:0-2616 GCA_036523615.1 Sphingomicrobium sp. | reverse complement strand
CTCAAGTCGCACCGGCCCTCGCAGGCGGTGCTCGACCAGCTGCGCCAGCAATTCGGGTTCGGCCCACGGCCCGGAGGGACTTCGTCGGGCGGCGGCGATCAAGGCGGCGGCGACCGGGGCGGCGGCTTCGGCGGACGGGGCGGCTTCGGCGGCCGGGGCGGCGGCGGCGGGTTCTTCGGCGGCGGCAACGGCGGTCGACTCCAGTTCGACCTCACGGACACCATCACCTTCGTCGACAAGGTCGCGATCCGCCCCGGCTTCCCTGAGCTTGATTACCTGCACGGCGATGCCGCGGGTCAGACGGGCGGCACTCCGCGTCACGTCGTGCAGGCGCAAGGCGGCTGGTCGAACAACGGGCTCGGCGCCCGGCTGGCCGCGAACTACCGCAGCGGAACGAGCGTCAGGACGCTGACCGGCGACAATCTCCACTTCTCGCCGCTCGCCACCTTCGATCTGCGGCTGTTCGATAATTTCAACGACCAGCCGGAAGTCACGCTCAAGCACCCGTGGCTGCGCGGTGCCTCGATGCGGCTCGAGGTGCACAACATACTCGACAGCAAGCCCAAGGTCCATGACGCCTTCGGCAACGTCCCGCTGAGCTATCAGCCGGACCTGCTCGACCCGCTGGGGCGGACGGTGATGATCAGCTTCAGGAAGCTGTTCCTGCCGCCGCCGAGCTTCTTTAGGCAGCAGTTCCAGCGCGACCAGCAGCAGCGCGACCAGAATCGTCCGAGCGGCTGATCCGGGTATTTGGTCTGGCCTCAGCGCATGTCTTGCCCGAAGTTAACGCAGGTGCCAGCAGCCGTTCAGCCTCGCTCCGCCACGGCCCGCCAATGACGTCTCGCCTGCGCGTCCTGCTCCTCGCCGGAGCGGCCCTCGCCGTTCCGCCAGCCGCTGGGTCGGCCCAGGCGCCGGCGCGCCAGAAAGCGCAGGCGCCGGCTCCTGCGACGGCCGCTCCCGCTAAGGACGGTCAAGAAGACGAGGAGATCGTCGTCAAAGGCAAGCCGCCGCGCGGCTCGGTGATCGGCGACATTCCGCCGGTCAGCGTGCTGAAGTCGCGCGACGTCAAGGCGACCGGCGCGACCAGCTTCGACGAGCTCTTGGAGGCGATCGCGCCGCAGATCGGCGCTGTTCGAGGCTCGGCCAATGCCCGTCCCTTGGTGCTCCTCAACGGCCATCGGGTGTCGAGCTATCGCGAGCTGCGCGACATCCCGATCGAGGCCGTGTCGCGGGTCGACATCCTGCCCGAAGAGGTGGCGCTCAAATACGGCTACCCGCCCGACCAGAAGGTCGTGAACGTCGTCCTTCAGAACCGCTTCAAGGAAAGCGTCGTCCAGGCTTCGGCCAACGCCGCCTCGCACGAGGGATATGCCGGCGGCGGCGGCGATTTCACGCGCATCCTGCTGACGCCCAAGCAGCGCACCACGCTCAACTTCCACGCCGGCGCCGAGGATATCTTGAGGGGCTCCCAGCGCGCGCTGGTCGAGCAGCAATATGAAAGCACCGGCACCGGAGCGACCGGCCTGCTGCTGCCGCCCGAGCTTGGCATTCGCGGCACGGCGACGATCAATCGCCAGCTCCCGGGCGACGTGGCTGCGACCTTCAACGCCGAGGCCGGGCACAGCAGCGGCCACTTACTCAGCGGGCTATCGGAGCAGCTGCCGGCGGAGCTGCGCCGAGATACGAGGACCGACAGCCTGCACGTTGGCGGGGCGCTGAGCGGCGATGCCGCGCGCTGGCACTGGAACCTCACCAGCAACGGCGAGGTCGAGCGCGCCCGCACCACGACGACCGATCTCGGCCAGCTCTTCGCTCCGGGCAACGCGCAGTCGACGCGCGCCGTCGGCAACATAGACGGCACCATCAACGGGCCGTTGTTCGGCACGGCTGCGGGGACAGGCGACGTGACCCTGCGCGGCGCGGCTTCGGCCGAATATCTCGACATCGACGAGGAGCATCTCGAGACGCCGCCCGTGGAAACCACGAAGCGGACCACGGCGACGGCCGCAGCCAATGTCGACGTGCCCATCTCGCATCGCGGGCGCGGCTTCGGCGCGCTCGGCAATCTGACCCTCAACGCCAACGCCGGGGTCGACCAGCTCTCCGACTTCGGGACTTTGTCGCGCTTCGGCGCCGGCGCGAACTGGTCGCCCGTCCCGAGCCTCAACCTCGTCGGGAGCTGGGACCGCGAGGAGCTCGCGCCAAGAGTGCGCCAGCTCGGCGATCCGTTCGTCGAGACTCCCGGAACGCGGATCTTCGACTTCACCAACGGCGTGGTGAACCGCGTCGCCGTCGTGACCGGCGGCAATCCCGACCTGCACACCGACCGCCGCAACACGGTCGACATCAATGCCCAGTGGCAGCCCTTCGCGCTGGTCGATTTCCGCCTGCGCGCTGACTACGCCCATGTGACCATCGACCGGCCGATCTCGAACATTACGGTGTTTCCGGAGATCGAGGCGGTCTTCCCCGATCGGTTCGTCCGGGATCCGGCAGGCAATCTGCTGAGCGTCGATCTCAGGCCGGTGAACTTCTCCAGCGCGCGCCGCGACACCGTCAAGCTGGGTTTCGACTTCAGCAAGCCGCTGCGCTCGAAGGCGGTGTCGCAGGCCGAGG
>DATDDW010000338.1:0-9891 GCA_036523615.1 Sphingomicrobium sp. | reverse complement strand
GCCAACAGCCACAGCGCCAAGCCGTTCATCTACAAGGTCGCCGGCGCGTGGGGGAACCACGAAGGATCGATGCTGATGTGGGTGACGATCCTCGCCGTCGCCGGCGGCTTCGTTGCGCTATTCTCGCGGCGGACGAGCGAGCGTACACTCATCGCGGCGCTGGGCGCGCAGGCGGCGCTTGCGCTCGGCTTCTACGCCTTCCTGCTGATCGCTTCGAACCCATTCGCGCGGCTGTTCCCGGCGCCCGCGGACGGGCAGGGCCTGAATCCGCTGCTGCAGGACCCGGGCCTCGCCTTCCATCCGCCCACGCTCTACCTCGGCTATGTCGGGCTGTCGGTCGCCTTCAGCTTCGCCGTCGGCGCGCTGTTGACCGGTGAAGTGGATTCGCGGCTGGCGCGGGCGATGCGCCCATGGGTGCTCGGCGCGTGGATCCTGCTGACGCTTGGCATCACTGCGGGCAGCTATTGGGCTTATTACGAGCTCGGCTGGGGCGGCTACTGGTTCTGGGACCCGGTCGAGAACGCGTCGCTGATGCCGTGGCTGGCGGCGACGGCGCTCTTGCATTCGATCAACGTGCTCGCCGCGCGCGGAGCCTTGAAGGCGTGGACGATGATGCTCGCTGTGATCGCTTTTTCGATGTCGATGGTCGGCACCTTCCTCGTCCGCTCGGGAATCCTGACGTCGGTGCACGCCTTCGCGATCGACCCCGAGCGCGGGACGTTCCTGCTCGGCCTTCTGGCGCTCTATGTCGGCGCGGCGTTCACCCTGTTCGCGTTGCGCGGCGCGAGCCTCAGGGAAGGGGCGCCGTTCGAACTGGTCAGCCGCGAGAGCGGGCTGGTGGTCAACAATTTGCTGCTGAGCGTGATCCTCGGGATCGTGTTCCTCGGCACGCTCTATCCTTTGTTCGTCGAGGCGCTGAGCGGCGAGAAGTTGTCGGTCGGAGCGCCTTATTTCAACTCAGTCGCGGGGCCGCTGGCGCTCGTGCTGGCAATGCTCGTCGGCGTCGGCCCGCTGCTCAGCTGGCGGCGCGAGCTCCGACCGGTGCTGAGGCAGCTTACGATTCCGGCGCTGCTTGCAGCGACGGTGCTGGCGATCACGGTCATCGTCGCGCCGGACATGCGCATCCTGCCGCGTCTGGGTCTGACCGTGGCTGCGTTCGTCGCTGCGGCGGGGATCCTGCCGCTCGTGACGCGTAATCCGCTGCGCGCGCCGCTCGCCACCTGGGGCATGGTTTTCGCGCATGTCGGCATCGCGGTGGCACTCGCCGGCATCGCCGCCAATGCGGCGTTCACCAGCGAAACGCTGACCGTCGCCAAAACCGGCGAGATCGTCAGCGTCGGGCCGTGGCAGGTGCAGCTCGCCAGCGTCACCCCGACCGCGGGGAAGAACTGGACCGCGCTCGAGGCCGAGCTTCGGGCGAGCCGCGGCTCGGGCATGATCAGCCTTCTCCCGGAAACGCGTTATTATTCCGACCCGCCGACCGAGACCAATGAATCGGCGATCGAGACCTTCTGGAACGGCCAGCTGTACACGGTCATCGGCAAGCCCGATCCGGCGGGTGGGTGGCAATTGCGCTTGTGGTGGAAACCGTTCGTGACTTTGATCTGGGCCGGCGGGGCGATGATCGCGCTGGGCGGTGCGCTTGCCTGGCTCGGACGCGTCTGGCGGTTGAGGCGGCGAGCGCGGGTGCCCGACTGGCGGGAGCGGTACATATGAGCCGCGCGGTCCGCTTCGCTCCGCTGCTCGTGCTGCTGCTGATCGTGGCGGCGCTGGTGTGGCGGCTGGCGACGCCGAGCAACACCACCGTCGCATCGAAGCTCGAGGGAACGAAGGTGCCAGCGTTCGCGCTGCCCGCGGCGCTGCCTGGCAAGGCGGCGCTGAGCTCGGCCGATCTGGCGAGCGGACGCCCACATATCGTCAATGTTTTTGCCAGCTGGTGCGTGCCGTGCATCACCGAGGTGAAGGTGCTGCAGCAGCTCAAGAGCCGCGGCGTCTCGATCGACGGGATCGCGATCCGCGACCGCCCCGACGATCTCGCCGCGTTCCTCGCGCAGAACGGCGATCCCTATGAGCGGATCGGCAGCGACGCCGAAAGCAAGGTGCAGATCGCGCTCGGCTCGTCGGGCGTGCCGGAGAGCTTCATCGTCGACGGGCACGGAGTGATCCGCGACCAGCATATCGGGCCGATCGAGGCCGCCGACGTGCCGGCGATCCTCCGCAAGTTCGAGCAATCGCGATGAAGCGGCTCGCGATTTGCTTGCTGCTGCTCACGGCCGCGCCAGTGTTCGCCGACAGCAATTTGCCGCCGGCCTATTGGGCCAACCGTCAGCTGCCCGACCCACGGCAGGAAGCGCAGGCCGAGGCGCTGATGGAGCAGCTGCGCTGCCTCGTTTGCCAAGGCCAGTCGATCGCCGATTCCGATGCCGAGCTCGCCGGCGACATGCGCGACCTCGTCCGGCGGCGGATCGCGGCGGGCGAGCAGCCCGACAGCGTTCGCGCCTGGTTGATTCAGCGCTACGGCAGCTGGATCAGCTACAAGCCGACCGAGGAGCCGGCGGCCTGGCCGCTGTGGTTGGCGCCGCTGGCGCTGCTGCTCGCCGGCGCGTGGTTGATCCGCCGGCGCATCCAGCTGAAGGCGAGGGGCTGATGGGCTGGCTCGAGCTTGCCGCATTGATGGCCATCAGCCTCGCGGTGCTGTGGCTGCTCGGCGCGCGGGGTGGCTTGTTGACCGCCGCGGCGGCGGCATTGCTGCTCGGCGCGTCGGGCTATGCGCTGCAGGGCAGCCCGAGCCTGGCCGGTGCACCGGCCCAAGGCGAGGAGGGCCGCGACGTCGTCCCGCTGACCCAGGCGCGGCATGCTTTCTTCGGCAATTTCAGCGCCGAGGAATCATGGCTGTTGATGTCCGAAGCACTCGCCCGGAGCGGCGACACAGAAAAAGCCGTCGGCATCCTGCAGAACGCCGTCGGCCGATACCCATACAGCGAGCAGCTGTGGATCGGTCTCGGCAACGCGCTCGTCGACCATGCGCGGGGGCTGACGCCGCCTGCCGAGCTCGCGTACCAGCGGGCGGCCGCACTCGCTCCGGGCCGACCAGCCGCGCCGTTCTTCTACGGGCTGGCGCTGGCGCGCTCGGGCGACCGCCAGGGCGCGGTGGCGATGTGGCAGCAGATCCTTGCCAAGGCGCCGCCGAACGCGAGCTGGCGGCCGCTCATCGAGCAGGGCGTCGCAGCGCTGGGCGGGGGCAAGGCGCCACCGCGCTAGGCAGGTTCGTAGGGAAGGTCGAGCGCCTCGGCGACGGCTTCGTGACGGATCTTGCCGCCCGAGACATTGAGGCCGGCGGCCAAATGCGGATCCTGCTTCATCGCTTCCTTGGCGCCGAGGTTTGCGATCTTGAGGGCGAAGGGGAGGGTCGCATTGTTGAGCGCGAACGCGCTCGTTCGCGCGACCGCGCCCGGCATGTTGGCGACGCAATAATGGATGATGCCGTCGACCTCGTAGACCGGGTCGGCGTGGGTGGTCGCGTGACTGGTCTCGAAGCAGCCGCCCTGGTCGATGGCGATGTCGACCAGCACCGATCCGCGCTTCATGGTGCCCAGCATCTCGCGGGTGACGAGCTTGGGCGCCGCAGCGCCGGGAACGAGCACCGCGCCGATCACCAGCTCGGCTTCCTTCACGGCGTTGGCGATCGCCGCGCGCGAGGCATAAGCGGTCTTGATCTGGCTCGAGAAGAACATGTCGAGCTCGGCCAGGCGGTCGTTGTTGATGTCGTAGATGGTGACGTCGGCGCGCATGCCGGTGGCCATTTGCGCCGCGTTCACGCCGGCGACCCCGCCGCCGAGGATGGCGACCTTCGCCGGCGCGACCCCCGGGACTCCGCCGAGCAGCACTCCGCGCCCGCCCTGCTCCTTTTCGAGATAATGGGCGCCGACCTGGACCGACATTCGCCCGGCGACTTCGCTCATCGGCTTCAGGAGCGGGAGCGAGCCGTTGGCGGCGGTGACAGTTTCGTAGGCGATGCAGGTCGCCCCGGACTTCATCAGCCCCTCGGCCTGCGCCTTGTCGGCGGCGAGGTGGAGGTAGGTGAAGAGGATGTGCCGCGGCTTCAGAAGCGCGATCTCTTGCGGCTGCGGTTCCTTGACCTTGACGATCATCTCGGCGGCTTTGAACACCGCCGGCGCGTCGGGCAGGATCTGCGCGCCCGCCTTCTCATAGGCCTTGTCCGGGAAATCGATGCCCTGGCCCGCCTTGGTCTCGACGAAAAGCTCGTGGCCGTGAGCGACAAGTTCGGCAACGGAAGCCGGCGTAAGCCCGACGCGATATTCATGGACCTTGATCTCTTTTGGCACCCCAATTCGCATTTGTTCGTTCGCTCCGGCTGAATGGTTGCGCGGGCCTATAGACGGGCTTTGTGGCCCTGTCCCGCCCCTTCGGGGGCCATTTGCGGCCCTACAGCGGCAATGCTAGTGCGGCGCTCCGCCGCGGCCGCGGCGAAGGGGCCAAGGGAATGCGGGTTGGCAAATTGTCGGGTCAGTTCCTGAACGCATGAACATCACCGCGACCGGAGCGGCCGAAGCCGCCACCATTGACCACGACCCGACGGCGCACGGCCACCAGGGGCCGCTGTACAAGATGGCGATCGGCGCCATCGGCATCGTCTACGGCGACATCGGCACGTCACCGATCTACGCCTTCCGCGAGACCTTCGCCGGCCACCACACTTTGATCCCCGACCGGCTGCACATTTACGGGGTGCTGAGCCTCATCTTCTGGTCGATGATGATCATCGTCACGCTGAAATATGTGACGATCGTGATGCGCGCGGACAACAAGGGCGAGGGCGGTAGCCTGGCGTTGCTGGCGCTGATCAACCGTACGCTCTCCGGCAAGAAAAGGTGGACCGGCGGAGTGATCCTGATGGGCGTGTTCGCGACCGCCCTGTTCTACGGCGATTCGATGATCACGCCGGCGATTTCCGTGCTGTCGGCGGTCGAGGGCCTGACGACGGTCAACGCCGGGCTGCAGCCGTTCGTGGTGCCGATCGCGATTGGAATCCTCGTCGGCCTGTTCGCCATCCAGTCGCGTGGTACGGCCCGCGTCGGCCTGATGTTCGGCCCGGTGATGATCATCTATTTCACCGTGCTCGCAGTGCTCGGCGTGATGCACATCATGAACTATCCGGCAGTGCTGCTGGCGATGTTCAACCCGCTGAACGCCGTCTATTTCTTCACCGCCGATTTCATGCGCGCGTTCGTGGCGCTCGGCTCGGTCGTGCTCGCAGTCACCGGCGCCGAGGCGCTCTACGCTGACATGGGTCACTTCGGGCGCAAGCCGATCCGCGTTTCCTGGATCTATTTCGTGCTGCCGGCGCTGCTGCTGAATTACCTGGGGCAGGGCGCGATGATCCTCTCGGCGAGCCCGGCGACCGCGCTGGCCAAGGTCAAGGACCCGTTCTTCTACCTTGCGTCGGACTCGCTGCGGCTGCCGCTGGTGCTTCTCGCCACCGCGGCGACGATCATCGCCAGCCAGGCGGTGATCTCGGGTGCCTTCTCGGTCACCCAGCAGGCGATCCAGCTCGGCTTCGTCCCGCGCCTCAGGATCAACCACACCAGCGAAAGCGCCGCCGGCCAGATCTACATCCCGATCGTCAACTGGGCGCTGCTGACGATGGTCATCCTGCTCGTGCTGACCTTCCGCAGCTCGTCGAACCTCGCCGCCGCGTACGGCATCGCGGTGGTCGGCGCGATGATGATCGACAGCGTGCTCATTTCGGTCGTGCTGAGACACATGTGGAACTGGAACCGGTTCGCGGTGGCGGGATTGCTGGCGCTCTTCTTTACCGTCGACTTCAGCTATCTCTCGGCCAACCTGCTCAAGATCCCCGCCGGAGGCTGGTTCCCGCTGCTCGTCGGAGCGATCGCTTTCACCTTCCTCACCACCTGGGCCAAGGGCCGGCAGTTGATGATCGCGCGGATGAACGAAGCGAGCCTGCCGATGGAGATTTTCATCAAGTCGGCAGTGCCGAGCGCGGCACGGGTTCCCGGCACCGCCGTGTTCATGACCAGCGCCTCGAGCGGCGTTCCCCACGCGCTGCTGCACAACTTGAAGCACAACAAAGTACTCCACGAGCGGGTGATCCTGCTGACGGTCCGGATCGAGGATGTGCCCTACGTCGCCGAGGAGAAGCGGCTGGAAACGAAGGAATATGGCGCCGGCTTCTACCGTGTCGTGCTCCATTACGGCTTCATGGAGGAGATCAACGTCCCGGCGGCGCTCGGCCGGGTCAAGGGTATCGGCGAGAAGTGCAAGATGATGGACACCAGCTTCTTCCTCGCCCGGCAGACGCTGATCGCGTCGGCGAGGAGGCCGGGCATGGCGGTGTGGCGCGAGAGGCTGTTCGCATGGATGCTGCGCAACGCGATCAGCGCGATGGAATTCTTCAAGCTTCCGACCAACCGCGTCGTCGAACTCGGCAGCCAGGTCGAGATCTGAAACTTTGTGCTCCTGCGAAAGCAGGAGCCCAGTCTGTAGCAGGACTGGATCCCGGCCTTCGCCGGGATACAAGGAACCGATGGCGCATTAGCGCCGAATGGCAGATCCAATCTCGTGGGTGGCGACGGTCACCACCATAATCGCGGCGTTCATGGTCGCAGCCAACTTCGGCTCGCGAGTCACGGGTTACGGCTTTGTGGTTTTCACCGTCGGTTCGATCAGCTGGCTGGCGGCCGGAGTCCTCACCCACCAGCCGGCGCTGATCTGGACCAACGTGGTTCTGACCGGGCTCAACCTGTTCGGCATCTGGCGGTGGCTTGGGCGGCAGGCCGGCGTCGAGGAAGGCGGTCGCGCCGCGACCGAAGCGAGCGAACAAACGCCCGGCGAAGCGCTCTTTCCAGTCTCGCTGCTCTCGCGGGCGCCTGTCGTCAGCAGCGGCCAAGAGCTTGGCCGCTGCACCGACGCAATGGCCGGCTGCCGCAGCGGCAGGCTCGATTACCTCGTCGTATCGGAAGGCGGGATTGCCGGCGTCGGCGAGACGCTTCGGCGATTGCCGTGGAGTGAAGCTCACGTCGAGGACGAACAGGTGATCGTCCAATCGCCGATGCGCAACCTTGGCGGCCTCGAGGAGCTCGAGCGCGACCAATGGCCGGCGCACTGATCGTCACGGCGGAGATCGCCGCGAGCGACTTCGCCCGGCTCGATCGGCTTCGCCGCCACCATTATCCGCCGGAACGCAATCAGGTGCCCGCGCACCTGACCATGTTCCGAACCCTGCCGCCCTCGGCCGAGGCGGAGCTGCGATCGCGCCTGAGCGCAGCCGCACGGCAGCCCGCCCCACGTGCAAGCATCGAAGGCTTGCTCGACCTCGGCGGCGGCGTGGCGTTTCGCGTTGTTTCTCCAGGGTTGGACCGCATTCGCTCCGAGCTGGCGCGCGACCTTGAGGGTTTGCTGACGCCGCAGGATTGGGGCGGGTGGCGCCCGCACATCACCATCCAGAACAAAGTGCAGCCGAAGACCGCCCGCGCGCTGATCGCCGAGCTGGAGCGCGATTTTGCGCCGCGGCCGCTCGAAATTCATGGGCTAGGGCTGCACCGCTACCTCGGGGGCGCGTGGGAGCAGCTCGCGGTCTATCCGTTTCGCGGCGGATGAATGGACCCGGGATGAAGTCCGGGGGGACGCACTCTGCGGTGCGTCAGCTGAGGTCGCCGATCCCGTCGCAGCTGAGGTCGAAGGCGGCGAGGCCCGATTCCAGCACCGACGCCAGCATCGGCTGCTCCATCAGTTCCTCGATCGCGCCGTCGGCGCCCTCGCTGACCAGGCTCTGCGCCTCTTCCATCGCTTCGTCCCAGTCGGCGGCTTCATATGTGCCCTGGCCGACCCAGCAGAAGGCGATGACTTCGGCGAGCTGGTCTTCGCCCAGGTCCTCGAAGATCGCGTGAAGCTCCTCTTCGACGCTGTCGTTGATTTCGTCCTCGAGCACCGAGAGCGCGCCCTCCTGCTCGTCGTCGACATTGTCGGGATCTTCGCCACGGTCATAGTCGCTCGCCGTCTGCGCTTCATATTCGCGCGCTCTGAGGACGATGCGGCACAACGTGTCGAGCGGGGTCAGCGGGTCCATTCGTTTCCTCGTCGTCTTCCCGCTCAACGACAGCAGCAGTTCGCGGTTCCTCGCGTTGACCGGTCAAGCGCGCGGACCTATATCGCGCGGCTCGCGGCGCCTCCCGGCGAGCGCGTTTCAAGCCATGGGGCGGAGTAGCTCAGCTGGTTAGAGCAGCGGAATCATAATCCGCGTGTCGGGGGTTCAAGTCCCTCCTCCGCTACCACCTCAAGCCGATATCCGACGCAGCGCCACCGCGAGGTCCTCGATGAGGTCGTCGGGGTCCTCGAGGCCGATATGCAGCCGCACCAGGTTCGGCGCGGGCGGTTTGGACACGGCGCGGTGCGGATCGACGGGCAGCGCGAGGCTTTCATAGCCACCCCAGCTGTAGCCGATGCCGAACAGTTTCAGGCTGTCGACGAACGCGGCGCGATCGCCAGACTTCAACTCGAACGTGAACAGGCCCGAGGAGCCCTTGAAGTCGCGCTTCCAATATTCGTGGCCGGGGCAGTCGGGCAGGGCAGGGTGAAGCACGCGCCCGACCTGCGGCTGCTCCTTGAGCCAGTGCGCGACCTTGAGCGCGCTCTCCTCATGCTGCTTCAAGCGCACCGCCATCGTGCGGATGCCGCGTGAGCCGAGCCAGGCGTCGTCGGGGGAGGCCGCATGGCCCATGTCCCAGCTCGCCTCCTGGATCCGCTGGTAATAGTCGGCGGTGGCCGTCGCGCTGCCGAGCATGACGTCGGCATGGCCGCCGACATATTTGGTCGCGGCGAGGATGGTCACATCGACCCCCGCGGCGATCGCCGGGAAGAAGAGCGGCGTCGCCCAGGTATTGTCGAGCAGGGTGACGACACCGCGTTCGCGGGCGACGGCGCAGATGCCCGGCACGTCCTGCAATTCCATGGTCAGCGAGCCGGGGCTTTCGAGCAGGATCGCGCGCGTCGTGTCGCTGATCAGGTCGCCGACGCCGGTGCCGACGAGCGGGTCGTAATATCGGGTCACGACGCCGAGGCGCTTGAGGATCGTGTCGCAGAAGCGGCGCGTCGGCCCGTAAACATTGTCGGGCGCGAGCAGCTGGTCGCCGGGTGAGAGCAGCGTCAGCATCGGCGCGGTGAGCGCCGCGAGGCCCGTCGAGTAGAGCGCGGTTCCCGCAGCGCCTGGCTCGAGCTCGGTCAGCGCTTCAGACAGCGCCCATTGCGTTGCCGTGCCCTGCAAGCCGTAGCGATAGGTGCCGAGACCAGGCTTGGAGGCGTGAAGCTCGGCGACGCTGTCGAACAGGATCGTCGACGCGCGTTCGACCGGCGGATTGACCAGCCGTCGCCGCCATTCCTTGCGGCGGCCGCCTTCCACGACTTTGGTTCCAGGGCGGTGATCGCTCATTGCGCTAGTCCTCAAGGCGCCACACGACAGGCGGAGTCACATAGGTGCTTGCAACGGCCTTTCCGTCGGCGTCACGTGCCGGAGTGAACGCGGCGCGATGCTTGAGGATGGCACAGGTCGCATTGTCGAGCGAAGCATGGCCGCTGCTGCGAATGATGGTGCAACTGCTTACGCGTCCTTCGGGACTGATCTCGAGGCTCGCCTGGACCGTGCCTTGCTCATTGTTGCGCTGCGCTTCTGCAGGGTAGTCGTCGGAGCTGAAGACCGAGCGAACGTCCTCACTTCGCGAGGGGGCGGCGTGGTGCTCGGTGGCGGCAGTTCGTGACGACGATCTCGTCTCCTGCGCCCAATTCTGCTGAACCGCCCACACGGCGACGGCGGCGATAATAGCAGCAATAAAATAGGGTGTTGGGCTGCGGTCC
>DATDDW010000337.1:0-7796 GCA_036523615.1 Sphingomicrobium sp. | reverse complement strand
GAGGAAGTTCTGGTTGGACTTCAAGTCCGGATAGGCCTCGAACGTCGCCAGCAGCCGCCCGATCGAGCCGCCCAGCTGGGCCTGTGCATTCTGGAACGCCTGCACCTTTGCCGGATCGCTGAGGTCGCCCGCGTTCAGCTGGATGCTGCTCGCCTTGGCCCGCGCCTCGGTGACCTGCGTCAGCACGGTCTTTTCCTGCTGGGCATAGCCCTTCACCGTGTTGACCAGGTTCGGGATGAGGTCGGAGCGCCGCTGGTAATCGGCCTGCAGGTTGCCCCAGGCGGCGTTGACCTGCTCTTCGGCCGTGGGGACGCTGTTGAGCCCACAGCTTGACAGCGACAATGCGGCAAGAAGGGCGAGGATCGCTCGCTTGAGCGAGAAGGATGGAGCGAAACGGGCAAGCGCGGTCATTTCATTGTCCCCTTGGATCGCGTCACGTGCGCGGATAGGTAGACGCACGGCTGTTGGCTTTCAATATGCTGTTATATGGGAGCAACACAGCTGCCCGGCTGAGCAGCTCGAAAGGGGGCGGCATGCTCAAGGACTTCCGTGCATTCATCGCCAAGGGAAACGTGCTCGATCTGGCCGTCGCCGTGATCATCGGCGCGGCCTTCGCCAAGATCGTCGCCAGCCTCACCGACGACATCATCATGCCGATCGTCGGCAAGCTCTTCGGCGGCTTGGATTTCTCGAGCCACTTCCTGCTGCTGGGCCCGGTCCCGGCCGATTATCACGGCTCGATGACGGATTACGCCGCGCTCAAAAAAGCGGGCGCGCCGGTGCTCGGCTGGGGTCAATTCCTGACCGAGGTGGTCAGCTTCCTGATCCTCGCCTTCATCATCTTCCTGATGGTGCGCTGGGCGACCAAGCTGATGCGGCGCCGGGAGGAGCCAGCCGCCGCGGCCGGCCCCACCGAAATCGAGCTGCTGACCGAGATCCGCGACGAGCTGCGCAAGCGCGGCTGACGCAGCTCACTTCGGCATGGCGCTGTAGCCCGCCTCGGCCCTGAGCGCGTTGCCGTCCATCAAATAGCCGTCGCTCATCACCTGATCGACGTGCCGCAAGTCGCCGATGTTCTTCTCCGGGTCGCCGTCGACCAGCAGCAGGTCGGCTTCCTTGCCCACGCCAATCGAGCCCGTGCGATTGGCGGCCTTGACGTTGCGCGCGGGGTTGATCGTCGCGGTCGCCAGCGCTTCGGCCGGCGTCAGGCCGCCCTTCACGTAGAGCTCGAGCTCGCGCACCAGCTCATAGCCGTAGCCGTCTGTTCCGGCGACGATCGGCGCGCCGGCATGGAACAGCTTGGCGACATATTGGCCCATATGATCGACGCTCGCCTGCGCATCCGCCCGGGTCATTCCCGGCAAATAGGGGATGTGGCCACTCTTGAAGCCGCGCTCCACCGTCGCGGGGACGGTGCCCATGTACGGCGCATAAGCCGGCGCGGGCGTTCCTGCGTCGGCGAGCAGCACGCCCTCGACGACGACCAGCGTCGGATCGAGGACGATGTGCCTGGCCGCCATCGTGCTGATCACCGTCTTCGTCGGCTCGGCATCCAGGTTGACGTCCTTGAAATACTTGCCCGGGCCAAGCATCCGCATCGTCGTATTGGCCTTGTCCACGACCTCCTGGGGCATCGCCTGCATGGTCGCGAAGTAGATGTGCGTGATCTCGTCGTAGCCGGCGTTGATCGCGTCGAGCGTGCGCATGTGCGCCGGGATGTGCCCGTGGACGTGCAGCCCCAGCTGATGGGCGAGCTTCGCGCCGGGCGCGATCCACTCGGGCTTCATCGACGTGTAGAATTTGACCGCCGTCAGCTTGTTGGCCTTGATCTTGCGGACCGCGGCCAGGGTGTCGTCGAGGCTCGACACCGCCAGGCTGCCCTGCGCGACCAGCGGGCCCTTCTGGTCGACGATCACCGAATCCCAGCACTCAGGGGCAAGCAGCTCGCCCTTATTGCGCCGCTCGCGCTGTGAGACTTCGAGGTCGATCGGCCCGCCGGGATTGCGGCACGAGGTGACGCCGAGCGCCAGTTCGCTGACCGTCTGGAAATCGTCGCCGACATGCATGTGGCTGTCCCACAGCCCCGGGACGAGCGTCTTGCCCGCGCCGTCGATCGTGCGCGTGCCGGCCGGAAGCTTTGCCGGCCGCCGGCTGGCGACGCTGATGATCTTGCCGTTCCGCGTCAGTACGTAGCGGTCGGCGAGGAAGCGCCTGGCGTCCGCGTCGTACATCTTGACCTTGCTGAACAGCACCGGGCGGTGCGCATCGGCGGTCAGGAACTTCTTCGCCGTCGCCGGCGCCAGCGCGGCGATCGCCGCATCCTGCGCCGCCTGCATCTTGTCCATATTGCCTTCGTAGCCCGCCGGCAGGATGCCCAAGCCAACCAGCTCGCCGAAGAACTTGCCATTCTCGACCCACACAGGCTGCGGGCTTTGGCCGATCCCTTTCATCAGGATCAGGTCGACATTCTTCTTCCCTTGCGGCCCATCGACGGCGAGCGATGCGACCTTCTCGAAGCTGGCCTTGCCCGACGGCAGCAGGGGGAGGCCCGCCTGCCCCGCGGCGAGCAACCGCTCGACCTGCGGCGCCGTGCTCAGGAAGGGCCCGCCCTGCGCCAGGTAGAACTCGCCCGGTCGATAGGCGGCATCGCCCTTGTCGACCGGGCTGACCCAGCTCGCCTTGCCGTTGGTGACGCCGAAATTCTCGGCCGCATCGCCGCTCGGGGTCACGCCGCGCACCACGATTTCGGTGGGCAGGCCATCGGCCCCCACCCGCATCGTCTCGTCGGTCTCGAAGATCAGGCCGCGAAGCAGGATCGATTCCCGGAAGGCGATCCGCCCGTCGGGCATGGTCCACATATATTCGTCGCCATGCTTTCCGGCGGTCGAGACGACGACGAAGTGCGCGGCGTCCGCCGGCGGCGCGAGCAGCTGCTCCTTGGGCGTCGGTTCCGCAACGGCAATCGACGCGGTGGCGGTGAGCAAAGCGGCAAGAAGCATTCGGCCCATTGGAAAAAATCCCCCTCGGAATGACGTAGCGTGGCAAGCGCCACGCGCGAAGGCAATTGTCGGTTCGACGAACGGCCGCGGCTAGAGCCGAATGAGCGTCTCCGGCACCTTGGTCGAGCTCGTGGTCACATCCCAATGCACCTGGCGGCCGAGCGGATCGGCCGCCGCGCCGTCTTCGCTGTTGTTGGTCAGGATCTCGCCGTCAGTGTGCACCGTCAGCCGCCCCTCGGCGCGCGACACCGGGCCAGTGGGCGTTTCGCCGCCCATGGCGTTGCTCCCGGCCGCGCCGAGCGGGCCCGAGCCGCCGGTCATTGCCGGGGCCGTGACGAGCACTGCGCCGTCGGTCCTGCGGCGGATGGCGATGAATGGAATGATGAGGTTGTTGTCAGGGAGCGCCGGGAACAGGAAATCCTGCGTCGCGCGGCCTTCCATGTGATAGTCGACGTCGAAGACGCCCTTGCCGCGGTAGGTGACCGAGCGCCATCCGGCATATTTCATCAGCTTCGCGGCGAACGCGCGGTTCGAGGCGTCGTCAAGGCCCGGCAGGCCGAACATCTTGGCTGTTTGCTCGGCTTCCGCACGCTTCTTTTCATAAGACTCCTTTTGAGCGGCGATCTCGGCTGCGGTGCACGCGCGCTTTTTCGGGGGCTTGGCACCGGGCATGAGAACGACCGTACCCGATGAGGCCTCCTCACCTTCAAAGCAGTTCGCCATGCTCGGCGACCAAGCCTTGCTGCTCTCGTCGTCAGGCAATTGCAGCACGATCTCGCCGCGGTAATCGAGGATGAAGCTGCCGTCCTTCCTCAGCGTCAGGTCGGAATTGAACTTGCCTGGGCCCCACAGGCAGCCGGTGAGCAACAGCGGCGCGGCGAGCGCGACCAGGCGCTTGGTCCAATGATGCATGAGAACCCCCTCGCCGCAGCGTATCGCAATGCTGGAGGGGTGAGAAGAAGGTGGGGGACTTCTGTTGCCCGGCGTCCCCCGTGCCGCTGGAATCCCCTTCTGTTGCCCGGTGGGGTCCGACCGCGCTTTAGCTTTGTAACTTCAATCCGTTAGGACGTCAGTTACGCAGCAAGAGCGAGCGCCTCGTTATCGTTGGCACTTGTGTGAATGAGCCGTTGCGGTGGCTCAATCCGATCGGCAACCGCGCCTTTATTGCACTCGTCGATCCTATTTCGCCCCCATCAGCAGCCGCCCGAAACCTGTTCGAGCCGGCGGCTGGTGGTGGAGGCGCCGGGGTACTGCCCCCCGGGTCCGAAGTGCCTATTCCACGCAGCAGTCTACCGACATAGCCGGTTGCCCGGCGCCCTCTAGATAGGGATTTTGCGCGTGAATCTCAAGTTTAGCGCTGTTATGGCAGAGCGCTCAATCGCACTTCACGGGGAACCGAAACGCATGAAAAGACTAGCTTTTGTGGTTGCCTCAGCAGCCGCTTTGACGCTTGCTGGGTGCAGCGGCAGCAACCAGGATCAGGTCAATAACGCGGAGCTCAACCAGCCCGAGGCTGACCTCAATGCCTTGTCGAACCAGGCCGCGATGGACGCCGCCAACGCGGAAGCGGCGAATATGGCCGCGCAGGCGAACCAGAACGCCGCTGCCGAGAACACAGCCAATCCCAAGGAAGCCGACGAGCAGAACGTCAGCGGGATGTAAGTCTCGCCCTTGGCCGATGAGGCGATCCCCGCGGCAACTTTGATCCTCGTCCGCGAGCGCGCCGGCGCTGCGCCCGAGCTGTTGATGGTCGAGCGCGCCGAAGGCATGGCCTTTGCCGCTGGCGCGCTGGTCTTTCCCGGCGGGCGGATCGACGAGGCCGACCGCCAGCTGGCGCTGGGGCTCGATATCGACCCTGCGGCCGCCGCCGCGATCCGCGAAACGATCGAAGAGACGGCCGTGCCCGTCGGCCTCGCGCCCGTTCCGTCGAAACAGGACGCCGCCGAGCTGCAGCGCGCGCTTGTCGCCGACCGGCCGTTCGCCGAGCTACTCCGCGACAAGGGCCTACAAATCGACGCCGGCGCGCTGACGCCCTTCGCCCGCTGGGTGCCGAAATTCCACGCGGTGCGAAAATTCGACACGCTTTTCTTCGTTGCGCAATGCCCCGCGGGCGACTGGCAACCGCGGGTCATCGAAGGCGAATGCGCCGGTGCTCACTGGCTAAGCGCCGCCGACGCGCTCGAACGGGAAATGCGCGGTGAGGCGCGGCTGATCTTCCCCACCCGGCGCAATCTCGAGCGGCTCGCGCAGCACTCGAGCTTCGCGGAAATCCGCGCCGATGCGCTCGGTCATCCGATCGAGCCGGTGACCCCGTGGGTCGAGGAGCGCGACGGGCGTAAATTTATCACCATTCCCGCGCATCTGGGCTATCCGGTGACCCAGGAACCGCTCGACGGCCTCTGGCGCGGCTAGGACGCAGCGGCGAGTCGCGGCTTATCCACAAACGAAAAGGGGCCCGCCGAAGCGAGCCCCTTCTGCCTTACGAACCTGGTGAAGCTTACTTCAGATGGTTCGACAGATGCTTGTTCATCTCGAACATGCTGACCCGGTCTTTGCCCCCAAAGATCGGCTTCAGCGTTGAATCCGCCATGATTTCCCGTTTGTTTTGCGGGTTTTGCAGATTGTTCTTCCGGATGTGGTCCCACACCTTCGAAACGACCTGGCTGCGCGGTAGCGGCTGGCTGCCGCAGATCTTCGCCAGATCGGGAGAAGGTTGAACCGGGCGGGCCAGTCCGCCCCCTGCCTTACGACTGCCTTGTGCCATCACGGCCCTCCTGTTGTTCCCGCATCGATAGAGCGCAACTCGAAGACCTTTGCAATGGCCTCGGTACAGAGGGGATCAGCTTTTCCGCTGAGAGAAGGGGACCACTCGGTTCCGGGCGTCGTGGCCGATGTCGGCGCGGCCGCCGAATTGCAGCCCTGAACGGCGGCACCAGTCTTCGATGATCGCCGCCGCATCGCCACCGAATTCGGGGTCGTTGGGCAGCACGTCGTTGACCCGGCCGAGCCGCAGCCGCGCCGCGCTGCGCACGTTCGCGCTCGCCGTCACATGGAACATCGTGCGATCGATCCGGTACAGCTGCTCGCTGACGTCCTCGACGAGGAGGTCGACGCCGCTGAACTCCGGCTCGAGCGGCGTCCCCAGAAGGTTGGAAAGGACCGTCAGGTTGAAGGCCATCGCCGGCGCTTCGAGCGCGGGCTCGCATGCCGCGGGGTCGCGCGTCACCAGCCAGTCGAGCGCGCGGCCGATCGCCGCTTCACCGCCGTCACGAATGACGTCCTGCGGCATCGGCCCCCACGCCACCTCGATGCCGAGCTTGTGGAGGCCGGCAAGGAGGAACCCGGCGTCGCTATAGCCCATGTAGGTCTTGGCGTGCGCGGCATCGTGCAGATCGGCCAGCGCGGCCTCGGCGATGCGGTTCGACCCATAGCCGCCGCGCGCAAACCACACGGCATCGACCTCGGGATCGGCCATGACCTCGCGCAGCGCCGCTCGCCGCTCGGGATCCGGGCCGGCGAAATGCCCGTCGGAGAGGAAGCATTGCGGGTGGATGACAAGCTCGCAGTCGCCGCGTTCGGCAACGATCGCCTCCACCCGCTCGGCGGCTTCATGTTTGAGCGGGCAGCTCGGGGCGACGACGGCGATGCGCATGGTCACTCGCGCTTCGATGCTTCAGAGCCAGAAACTCAGCACGCCGCCGAACAGCAGCAGCAGGCCCAGCGCGAACAGCGTATCGGCAATATCCTCGAACCGGTCCTTCCCCTTGGTCATCGCCCAGTGCGACGCGCCGCAGCTGCCGAGGAACAGCATCGCCGCGCCGAACGCCAGTTCGTCGGCGATGGTCGTCGAGGCCTTGCCGGTGATGTGCACCGCGGTGACGATGACCAGCGCCACGCCGAGCAGCGTTGCTGCACTGTCGAGTATGTACTGGTGCTTCATTCCAGCCCCTGGCGAAAGCGGTTCGGCGGACGCTAACCGACCCAGGCGGGATTTGGAATGTTCCCGCTGGCGCGGCTCGCCGTCTTGGTGCAGCGTCCGCCGCCGGGAGAGATCAAGTGAAGCGAAGTTCCGCCTACCTGTTGCTCGTTGCCGCGGCCGTCACAGCCTCCGCAGCACCAGCGCCCTCAACCTACAGCGTGCTCATCCACGGCGGCACGATTTACGACGGATCGGGCGGCCAGCCCTATGCCGGCGACGTCGGGATTAAGGGCGACAAGATCGCCTGCGTCGGCAGCTGCCCGGGCCGGGCGCTGCGCACCGTCGATGCTGCCGGCAAGGCCGTCTCGCCGGGCTTCATCAACATGCTGAGCTGGGCGAACCAGGATCTGATCGCCGATCCGCGTGGCATGAGCGACACCTATCAAGGCGTGACGCTCGAAGTGATGGGCGAGGGCGATTCAATGGGCCCGTGGACGCCGAAGATGAAGCAGCTCGAGCTCAAGCGGCAGGGCGACATCAAGTTCCCGATCAAATGGACGACGCTCGGCCAGTATCTCGAATGGCTCACGCGAAAGGGCATTACCCCCAACGTCACTTCTTTCGTCGGCGCGACGACCGTTCGCGTCCACGAGCTCGGGGAGAAGGATGTACAGCCGACCCCGGCGCAGCTTAACCGCATGCGCGCTTTGGTTCGCGCGGCGATGAAGGAAGGCGCCGTCGGCGTCGGGTCCTCGCTCATTTACGCGCCGGCGACCTACGCGAAGACCCCCGAGCTGATCGCGCTCGCGCATGAGGCGGCGCGCTGCGGCGGGATGTACATCAGCCACATGCGCGACGAGGGCCCCAAGCTCCTCGAA
>DATDDW010000336.1:0-6008 GCA_036523615.1 Sphingomicrobium sp. | reverse complement strand
TCATGTCCCACAGCGCGAAGGCGAACATACCGACGGCCCGCTCGAGCGCGCCTTCGAGCCCGAAGGTCGCAATCGCTTCGAGGAAGGTCTCGGTGTCCGAGTGACCGCGCCATCCACCCTGCGGCGTCCCGCCGGCCGCTTCGACCTCCGCGCGCAGATCGCGGTGGTTGTAGATCTCGCCATTGAACGTCAGCACCAGGCGGCCGTCGCTCAAAACCATCGGCTGATGGCCTTGCGGCGAAAGGTCGATGATCGCGAGACGGCGGTTGGCGAAGCCGATCCCCGCGTCGGCATCGGCCCACACGCCTTGGTCGTCAGGGCCGCGATGGGCAATTGCGCCGGCCATGCGCGCGAGCAGCGCGCGATCCCGCGCGGCGTCGCCGAAAATGCCCGCAATTCCGCACATCGCGAGCCCAATAGCGCGTGCGGCGTCCCGCGGCGAGTTGGAGCTGCGCTCAGCCGCCGAGCGCGGCGGTGACCATCGCCAGCGGCCGCGCCAGCGCCTGTTCGACCATGCCGAACGCAGCGCCGGCGCAGATCAAAGCAATCACGACGGTGCCGCCGAACTGGTACGCGCGGGCCCGCTCGCGGCTCCTCGCGTGGGTGGTCGTGCGTGTGCGCCGGCGCTCGCCCGCCGTCAGCTGGAAGGCCGGGGCCTGGGCCAGGCTCACGATCTCGTCGATCGGCACCCGGTCCTGCGCCTGAAGGCCGGCTCGGGCGCCGTCGCGCCACACGACCCGCGCATGGATCACCTGGTCCCCTCGCCACAGCTCGACTCGGCTCCCCGGCGCGACGGGGCGGCCGGCGTGGATCAGCAGGCCGCCCGACGAGATGTTGAGGATGCAGGCGTCGCTCCACGCGTTGCCGCTGCGCAGCCGCGCCGTCAGCACGATGCGGCGCCGCAGCTCGCGCGGCTTGTGGACGTTCTGGGACCGGCGCCAGGGCATTGGCCCGCGCTACGCCCCAGCTGTGGCCGACCTCTAAAGCTTTGGTCCGCAGTGGACACGTCTCCGCCTTGACCGCGGGAGTAGCCCGCCGCTGCGGATCGCAGTAGCGGAGCGGCCGTGGACACACTCACCCCTGTCGTTGCCCGCGCGCAGGCCGCCGCCGAAGCCGCCGAAGCCGCCTTTCCCGGCTGGTCCTCGCTAGGCCCGAATGCGCGGCGGGCGCTCCTCAACCGCGCCGCCGATGCGCTCGAGGGCCGCGCGGACCGGTTCGTTGCGCTCATGCAGGAGGAGCTGCGCGCGTCCGAACCCTGGGCACGGCTCAATGTGCACCTGGGCGCAGGGATGGTGCGCGAGGCGGCGGCGCTGACGACGCAGATCCACGGGGACGTGATCCCGTCGGACAAGCCGGGGCTGCTCTCGCTGGCGCTGCGCGAGCCCGTCGGCGTGGTGCTTGGCATCGCGCCGTGGAACGCGCCGGTGATCCTCGGCTGCCGCGCGATCGCCGCGCCGCTCGCCTGCGGCAACAGCGTGATCCTCAAGGCGTCGGAGCGCTGCCCGCGCACTCACGCGCTGATCGTCGAGGCATTCGAGGAGGCCGGCTTTCCGAGCGGCGCCGTCAATCTCGTGACCAACGAACCCGCCGACGCGGCCGACGTGGTCGGCGCGCTGATCGATCACCCGGCGGTCCAGCGGATCAACTTCACCGGCTCGACCGCGGTGGGCAAGATCGTCGCCAAGCGCGCCGCCGAGCAGCTCAAGCCGGTGCTGCTCGAGCTCGGCGGCAAGGCGCCGCTGATCATCCTCGAAGACGCGGCTCTCGACGAGGCGGTGAAGGCCGCGGCGTTCGGCGCGTTCCTCAACGCGGGGCAGATCTGCATGTCGACCGAGCGGATCATCGTCGTCGAGGCCGTCGCGGATGAATTCGCGCGCAAGCTCGCGGAGAAAGCGGGGAGCATGCCGGCCGCAGCCGTCGGCGCCCAGGTCGATGCCGAGGCCGAGCAAAGCGGCGCGGCGCTGATCGAGGACGCGTTGAGCAAGGGCGCGCGGCAGATCGCCGGCGCTCCCGCCACCGTGCTCGACGGCATCAGGCGAGAGATGGCACTCTACCGCGACGAAAGCTTCGCGCCCGTGGTCGGAATCATCCGCGTCGCCGACGAGGAGGAAGCGGTGCGGGTCGCCAACGACGCCGACTACGGGCTTTCCGCCGCGGTCTTCACCGGCGATGTTGCGCGCGGCCTGCGCGTCGCGCGGCGGATCCGCTCGGGCATCTGCCACGTCAACGGCCCGACCGTGCACGACGAGCCGCAAATGCCGTTCGGGGGGGTCGGCGCTTCGGGCTACGGCCGCTTCGGCGGCAAGGCGGCGATCGACGCCTTCACCGAATTAAGGTGGATCACCATCGCCGGCCAGCCAGGCGATTATCCGATCTGAGGCTCGCAAAAAGAATTGGCGCGCCGAAGCGCGCCAATCAATTGGTCGGGAATCAGATGCCCGGCAGACGCCGGGGCAGCCAATCTTTTAGCCGCGCTCACCCGGAGCAACGGCGGTCGACAGCGCGGTCCAGCGCGACATCACGCCGCAGTCGCTCCTAAGATCGACCGGAGCCTGGGCCGTGAACGGCGCCCCATAGGGATAGCAGTCGGCCGTCGTGGCGGTCTGCAGGCAGAGCTTGCCGGCATTGGCGGTCCACGTCGCGTCGACGACCGTAGCGCCCGACGGCGAATAGATGTGCGCGACGCCGTTCGGGTCGAAGGCGATCGTGTTCATCACGCCGTTGGTCTGGACCTGCACCTTCTGCCCAGTGATCTCCATGCCCGGGACCCACTGCGCGTTGGCGGCCGAAGCCACCGACAAGGCGATGATGGCGACTATTGAGCGGGTCAGCATAAAACCCTCCTGAAGGCGTTCACAGGGAAATTACTAACGCATAGTTAACCAGCGGAGGCCGCTCTGAGTCAAGAAGCAAAAGCCGGAGGGCCTCCAGCGGCGTCCCGATTCAGGACATGGACGAGCTTAAATGCCTACCCCTCTTGCCGCGTTAACTGTGAGGCTATAAACCCTAGGTGTTCAAGAGTTTAATGGCCCGGGGCAATGAACAGCCTGACGACTGTCGATGTTCAGACCGCGAGCTCGGGGGGTTTCCTGCTCGCATTCCGCGCGGACGAAGGTGCCGCGGCCGTCGGCGCGCGCACGCGGATCTTTGCCAGCTCGAAGGAACATGTGCGCCTTCGCCTCTACCTCACCATGTTCGCCGCCGACATCCTCGGCCTGACCTTCGCCTTCCTCGCCGCCGGCGCCCTTCGCCTCGGTTCGCCGTTCGAGCTGCAGAGCCTGCGCACGCTGGCGATCGTGATCCCGACCTTCATCGCCGTCGCGCTCAACAACCGCGCTTATTCGATCGACACGCTCGAGCGCCCCGCCGTCGGCGCGATCAAGTCGACCGAAGCGCTTTTCTTCGCCAGCGCGGTCGCCATCGGCCTGTTGTTCTTCCTCAAGGTCAGCACGCAATTCTCGCGGCAGATCTTCGCGCTCGGCACCTTGTTCTCGCTGACCGCGGTTGTCACCGGGCGAATCCTCGTCGGCGATTACATTGGCCGCAAGTACGGCTGGACTTTCCTCAACCGGCTGCTGATCCTCGATGGGCTGAACCTCGAGCCGCGCCGCGGCGAAGTCGCCGTCTTCGCCGAACAGCTCGGAATCGAGCCCAAGGACGACGACCCGATCCTGCTCGATCGCCTCAGCCACCTGCTCGACCGCTGCGACAGCGTCGTCGTCGCCTGCCCGCCCGGCCGCCGGGCCAAGTGGGGCCAGGCGCTCAAGGGCGCCGCCGCCGACGTCGAGATCCTGACGCCCGACCTCACCCAGTTCGGCGCCATCGCCATGGGCGATTTCAACGGCCAGACCACGCTGCTGGTCAGCAGCCAGCCCTTGAACCTGCGCGACCGGGCGCTGAAGCGCGTGCTCGACATTATGATCGCGGTTCCGGCGCTCATCGCGCTTGCCCCCACAATGCTGGTGATCGCGATGGCCATCCGCCTGGAGTCGCGCGGGCCGATCTTCTTCCGCCAGCAGCGCGTCGGGAAGAACAACCGGCTGTTCGACCTGCTCAAGTTCCGCAGCATGCGCGTCGAGCACGCCGACGCCGCCGGCGAGCGTTCGGCCTGCCGCGACGACGACCGCGTGACCAGGATCGGCAAGCTTCTTCGCCGCACCAGCCTCGACGAGCTGCCGCAGCTGTTCAACGTCATCGCCGGGCATATGAGCATCGTCGGGCCGCGGCCGCATGCGCTCGGCTCGACCGCCGAGGACGCGCTCTTCTGGCACATCGACTCGCGCTATTTCCACCGCCACATCGTCAAGCCGGGGATCACCGGCCTCGCCCAGGTGCGCGGCTACCGCGGAGCGACCGACAAGCGCGACGACCTCACCAACAGGTTGCACAGCGACCTCGAATATCTGTCCGGTTGGACGATCTGGCGCGACCTGAAGATCATCGTGGCGACCTTCGGTGTGCTGGCTCACCGGAACGCGTACTGACGCCCAGGCGCGGCTGGGCCCAATCCTCGAGAGCGAAAGCCTTCGCCGCCGGTCAACGGGGCGCACTGAGATAATCCAGCGCAATTGCTTGACGCGCGCTGCAGGAATAGGTTCGACCATGCGTTCGCCGTCCGCGCGATCGCCTTTTCGTGAGCTCCGGTCCCGATGAATCGACCATCGACCTATTACGAGCTTTTCGGCGTCAGCCGCAGCGCGAACAGCGAGGAAATCCGCGCGGCCTATGTCGCCCTGATGAAGCAATACCATCCCGATGCCGCAGGGCCCGGCGACGCTGCTGCAGAGCACACGGTGGCGCTGATCAACCGCTGCTACGCGGTGCTGAAGGACCCGCTCAAGCGCGCCGAGTATGACGCCAAGCTGGCGCACAAGCCGCGCCGGGCCGAGGCGCTGCCCAGGCGGCGGGCAATGACGGTCGTGCCCCCGCCGCGGCGCATGTCGCAGCGGCGCTGGGTGGTGCTCCTTGTCGCGATCGGCGCGGCCGGAGCGGCGCTCGCGACGCAGCTCGGCAATGAATGGACGGCGGACCCCGGCTCTTCCGCCGGAACCCTGTTCGGCTGGTCGGCTGCGGCCGATTCCGCTGGTGCCAGGCGCCCGCTACCCTCGAGGGAGGTCGGCCGCGCGCTGAAGCTCGCGACGACAGTATCGACCGAGCAAGCCCTGACCGTGAGCAGGGATTGCTTCGAAGCGGCGCGGGCGCAGGCCGACGCCGGCTCGGCGCAGCTGTGCATCATCTTTGACGACGCGGTCCTCTACTGGCGCCAGAACGCGAGCGACTATGCGGCCTTGCCGCTCTACTATCGCGAGGAGGTCATGCGGATGCGTCACCTCAGCGCGCTCGGGCTCAGCGGCAGCCAGGCCGAAAAGCGGCTCGATGAGCTTCGCGACACCACTTTCCACGGCCTCCTCGCGCAGCTCGCCCGCAACCAGGAGGCAAGCGACAAGACCGCGAGGGTCGCGGCGGCGGCCCCGGCAAGTTCGCCGCCGGAAGCGAAACCTTCGCGCAACAGCCAATCCCAAATCGGGACGAACGAATAGCTTGCCGGTTCACATTTAACGGGAAATAAACTAAACCCGCACCGAATCGAGGGAGTATCCTGATGAGGAAGTCCGTTACGGCGCTTGTTGTGCTCTCGATCCTGAGCACGTCCGCTGCAGCGCAGGTCCGTCCTGGCGATTGCCGTCCGGTGCTTCCGGTGACCGACAAGGTCGTCGCTGATGTCGTCACCGAGCAGGCTCCCGTCACGACTTTGGCCAAGCGCAAGTTCCTTGGTCTGCCGTTCCTGCTTCCGTTGCTCCTTGGCGGCGGATGCCTCGTGCTCTGCCACAATGGTGGTGGCGGCACGCCCAATACACCGCCGCCGCCGCCGCCGGTCAGCCCGGCCTAAGTGCTAGAAGCGAGCCGCGCTTTGGCGCGGCTCCCCACAGAAATCGACTTAATAGGCTGTCGGCGCCGCAATCGGCGTGCTCTGCGCCTGCGCGAGCACGTAGGGGGCCGGCGCTCGC
>DATDDW010000335.1:0-2003 GCA_036523615.1 Sphingomicrobium sp. | reverse complement strand
GACCGCGACCATCCCGACCGGCCATCGGCACCCTTCGCCGTGAACCAGATCGTGCACCGCTCGAACGACCGGCTCGACGCCGACATGGCGACCTGCGCCAAGTGGAAGGTGCCGATCGTCATCAGCTCATTGGGCGCCCGGCCCGAGCTCAATGAGGCGGTCCACGGCTGGGGCGGGATCACGCTTCACGACGTCATCGATGACCGCTTCGCCCGCAAGGCGACAGAAAAAGGCGCCGACGGCATCATCGCCGTCGCCGCCGGCGCAGGAGGGCACGCCGGGCGCTGGTCACCCTTCGCGCTGATCCAGGAAATCCGCGCCTGGTTCGACGGGCCGTTGATCCTCTCCGGCGCCATCGCCAACGGCGGATCGGTCCTTGCTGCGCAGGCCGCGGGCGCCGACCTCGCTTATGTCGGCTCGCCCTTCATCGCCACCGAGGAAGCGAACGCTCCCGACGCGTACAAGCATGCGATCGTCGCCGGCGGCGCCGCCGACATCGTCTACACCGACCTCTTCACCGGGGTTCACGGCAATTATTTGAAATCCTCGATTGCCGCTGCGGGGCTCGACCCCGACAATCTCACCGGCCTCGACACCACCGCGATGAAATTCGGATCAGAGGGCTCGGCGCGAGCCAAGGCGTGGAAGGACATCTGGGGTTCGGGACAGGGAATCGGAGTCGTCGACCGAGTCCGGCCCGCGGCGGAGTTCATCGACCTGTTGGCCGATCAATATGCCGCCGCGAAAGCGCGGCTCTGTTCCGGTTAGGCCTGACCGCCGCCGGTGAGTCCGCGCTCAAGCCGTCCCATCAGTGCCCGCGCCGGGCTCGGCGCAGCCTCGGCTTCGATGCCTCCTTCGTCGAGGCGCTTCACCCGCGCGTAGAGGTCGGCGCTGGAATTGATCAGCTTCTGCGCCGACTCGGGCAATTGCCCGACAACGGCGGGGTCGCTGTCCTGCGCATGGCCGAGCCGCCGTTCTGGGCGGCGCCCGTCGCGGCTCGGGATCTCGCCCGATTCGATCGCCCGCTGGGTCAGGAGCCAGGCGACGATGTGCATGATCCGGGTCGTGACTTTGAGCGACTCGCAGGCGAAGCCGACGCGCGCGAACGGCTGCAGGGTCGCCCGTTCGTCCCGCCCCGCTTCGTCAAAATAAGACCGTGCCTCATCAGCGAGCAGCATCGCCTCGGTGTAAAGCGAGTCGATCAGGCGCGATGTGATGCGCACTTGCGGCTGGGGCTGGTCCGAATCATCCATAGTCGTGAAGATTGCCACCCTTCCTCGCCAGAGAAAACGCCCCAGCGGCGCAGCGGACAATCGGCCAACTACGGCCGTCCCGCTGCGGGACAGCCTTTTTGCAGACTCACGCGATGATGTCCGGGATATTCGAATCGATGATCCGCTGGATCCGGTCCTTGAGCATCAGCTTGCGCCGCTTGAGCCGCGCGATCTCCAGCTGGTCGCCAATCGGCTCGGCGGACAGAGCGCGGATTCGCTCGTCGAGCGCGCGGTGCTCGGCCTTGAGGACCTCCAGCGACGGCGCCGGCTGGTCGTCGTTCGTCACCAGCGGAATTTACTCCAACTCGGCGACGGCAGGAACCTGCGCGCTAGCGACGATCCGCCGGCCTGCGCCGCCGGGCGGTGCAATGGGTCAAGACAAAACACACGATTCGTGGTTTATTACGGGTCGGTGACATCAGCCTGCACGAAAGGAACGGCACCAATGGACAAGGCAATGGTCGAGGAACTGGAGTCCAAGCACGCGGCTCTTCATGCTCTCATCGAAGAGGAAGAGCACCGGCCCCACCCCGACGAAGACCTTCTCCACCGCTTGAAGAAAGAGAAATTGAGACTGAAGGACGAGCTGGCGGGCCACCTGACCCACTAGCTCTTTTTCTTTTGGACTGCGCGACGGCTCAGTCGTCGCGCGAGATGCGCTCGATCCGCTCGTGGCGCTCCTGCGCCTCGAGAGTCATCGTGGCGATCGGCCGCGCTTCAAGACGCGCC
>DATDDW010000334.1:0-2449 GCA_036523615.1 Sphingomicrobium sp. | reverse complement strand
CACGCCGCCATCAGCCGCCGCCGCAGGGTTGGTGCCAGCCGCCGCCGACCGCGACTGCACCTTGCCGATGGCCTCGTGGACGCGTCCGATCTCGGCCAAGGAGCTGCAGGTCGCGAGCTCAATCTTGCAGAATTACGACCCACAGGGGGTCCAGGTCGTCACCGGGGACAACTTCACGGATACCGGGATCGAAGAGCGCGGCGACCTCAACCAGTACCGCATCATCCATTTCGCGACCCATGGGGTGGTGACGTCGCGCGCCGCCAAGTGCGCGGCTCAGCCAGCGCTGCTGACGAGCTTCGGCGGCTCCGGGTCCGACGGCCTCCTGACGTTCAAGGAGATTTTCGACCTGCACCTCGATGCCGACCTGGTGATCCTCTCGGCCTGCGACACTGCAGGCAAGGCGAGCCTCGCGGCGACTCAGCAGGCGGGCCTTGCAACCGGCGGCGATGTCGCTCTGGACGGACTCGTTCGTGCTTTCGTTGGCGCGGGCGGACGGCTGGTGATCGCTAGCCACTGGCCGGTCCCGGACGATTTCGACGCGACTCAGCGGCTGATGACGGGCTTGTTCTCGGCGCCTCCGGGCACGCCGACCGTCACTGCGCTACGGCTATCGCAGCGTCAGCTGATGGACGACGCCAATACGTCGCACCCGTTCTTCTGGTCGGCATTCGCCGCCATCGGTGACGGCGATATTCCGGTAATCCGGACGAAGCAGCAGATCGCGCAGAACGTGAAGTAGGGCGCTTATTCCTCCGGCTGCGCCTGGGCGTCAGCGTCGGCGTCGGCGTCACCGCAGCGGCAGGACGTCACGCGCGTGAAGCGCGGACGCTTGGGCGCCGCGGCGTTCTGCTGATCGGTTGCAGGGGCCGGCGTCGGCACAGCCTCCGCCGCGGCGAGGACCACCTGGCGAACCTGGCCGTGCGGCTGCACCGTTTCCTTGGGCGGCGCCTTGGGCGGGTCCGCCGCGACAGGCGCTCCCGCGACAAGTGCGGCGGAGGCGAAAACAGCGAAGCGGGCGTTCATGGCCAGGCTCCTCACGATCATGCGATCGAATTAGGCCCAACGTCCTTTCGAATGACCTTCGGTAAATGGTTAAGAAAGCTGCAGGAATCGCTTTTCGCTGCACCCTCGGCGGCGAATTTTTCCGAGCAGCAGCAGCAGCTTAGCTGCTGTGTCCGGTAGCCGACCTTCATTGACTTTGCATTAATGCCGGAGCAAAGGTGGACGCCTTGACTCAGTCAAGGGGGCAACCAATGACAACCGACGTTTCCAACAAGAAGAAGATGTATCTCACCACTGCGGGAATCCTCGCATTCGGTGTGGCAGCGTACGGGCTCGGGCGAGTCTATCCGCCGATGGGCCCCAGTGAGGGCACGGTCGGCCCGGCCCAGCGCTACGTCTCCGCCCAAGTCGGTGAAAATGACGTGACGCTTGGCGACACCTCGGTTCCCGAGCTGATGCAGACCGACGCGTTCGAGTTGATGGTCCACGACCCAGATTTCAGGGCGCTTGTCGCGACCCCGGGCTTCCGGGCGCTAACCAGCAATCCTGAAGCGCTGAATGCTATCCTGCGCAATCCGCAGGCTTTCACCGCGCTCGCCAAACAGCCGGCCGCATTCGATGCGCTGGTCAAGACCGCGCAGAAAGCATCCGAGCTGGCGCCGAAGTCGCATGAGATGAGCGCTCAGCTGCTGAGCGGGATCGCCGGCCATTGGCGGGCTTATTCGGGCCTTGCCGATCATCCCGAGGTGCTCGAGGCGATCCTCGCCGACCCAGCGGCCTACGGCCGGTTCGCGCACGATGCCAACGCCTTCCGTGACGCGTTGAAGGCCAACGACGCTCTTCTGGGCAGGAACGCTTCGGCATTCCAGAAGCTCGCCAAGGATCCGGCGGCGATGGACGCGTTGGCCCGCGATCCGCAGGTCTTCAGCTCAATTGCGGCCAATGCCGGTGCCTTCAAGTCGCTATCGGGGAATCCGGCAGCGCTCACCGGCCTGGTGAAGAACGCCTCGGAAGCGGTGCGCCAGCTGGAACTCGCCGGCGTTTCGAATGACGGCATCGCCGCCGTCGCGCGCAACCCTTCCGCCTTCTCGTTGCTGGCTGGGCAGCCGCAGGCGCTGAAGGCGATCAGCGGCCACTGGAAAGCCTTTGACGGCCTTGCCGGTCATTCGGACGCGCTGAAGGCTATCCTCGCGAACCCGGCGTACTTCAGCCACTTCGCGCATGACGCCAGTGCCTTCCATGACGCGGCGCTGAAAGCCTCCGACGCGCACATGGCGAGGAATGCTTCGGCTTTCCAGAAACTTGCCAGCGACACTGCCGCGATGGACGCGATCATGAAGGATCCCGGCGTCTTTTCCGCGATCGGCAGCAATGCCGGCGCCTTTACCGGAATCGCCAACAGCGCAAGCATGCTGAGCCCGCAGTTTCTTGCGGCCATCGGCCG
>DATDDW010000333.1:0-4252 GCA_036523615.1 Sphingomicrobium sp. | reverse complement strand
GCTCGCCTCGACTTCGCTCATCACTCCCGCTTCCTTGAGGGCCGCATCGGCCGCCGCGCTACGCGGATAAGGATCGAGGCTGAGCGCCAGCGTATCGGCGATCGCGCTGCCGAGGTCGATCGTCGCTCCGTCGTAGAACACGACGTCGCAATCGCCTGCGCCGAGCTCGATCTCTTCGTCGGAGCGGGCGACCGAGGGCTCGGGCATGAAGATCATCTCGAACGGCTCGTCGACCGAGGCGGCAATCGGCTCGCCGGTAACGACGCAGCTCTGGTCGAGGGAGGCGAGCAGCCGGCCCTTGGCGCGCACCACGTTGCTCGCCCGCTCGATGCACACGTGCGCCTCGAGCCGCTCGAGCGAGGCGAGGCCGAGCCGCTTCGCGATCGCGCTTCGTTCCGCTTCGTCGGCGATGAGGTCGAACCGGCCGCCGTCGTGCACCTGGTCGAGGCGCAGGTGATGGGCGAAGCGGTCGGTCATGCGAGCCTCCCGTGGTCCAGGTCGCTCAATGCGCAGCGCTGGAGATCCTGCCAGAACCGGTCAAGTTCGGCCGCGCAATGCTGGAGCGCATCCGGCGGCGCGGCGGTCTTATAGAGGCTGTCGTGCGCGGCTGCAGCCCAGTCGCCTTCGCCGTGGACGGCCGACCGCCACAAGTCCGTCCGCCGGGCCAGCGATCCGACCAGCTTGCGTACCGTCCGCCCGAGCGTCGGATCGCCAAGCCCCAGCTCGCGATGCTCCGACTCCATCACTTCGATGAAGCGCTCGGTCAGCGCCACCGAGGTCGCTTCGCCGTGGTCCCCCTCGGCTTCGAGACGGACGATCACCAGCGCGGTCAGCGTCGCGAGCATCGCAAACCGCCCATCGAGCGTGTCGGGGACCTTGCCTTCGCTGTACCAGTGCGGCCGACGCGCCCGCGCGGTGATCGCGTCGAACAACGCTACGCCTCCAGCGCCCTCGGCCGTTAATCTCCGGAACAGGAAATTGAGCATAGGTCCTTTTCGGTGGCGCATGGGTCTGCGGCAGGCTTGCGCCGCCGCTTGTGGCCCGCATATGAGGGCGGCGGCGCCGCAGGCAAGACGCGGCCGCTTCGAGGGGGGACGCTCAAGCGCGTCGTCCAAGGAAAGGTTTCGGGAAGAATGAAGCTTGGGCTGATCAGGGTTTCGGCGGTTGCGCTGGCGGCGCTTCTCGCGGCGGGCTGCGCCAGCAACCACGCCCACAAGGGCGCGGTGATCGACCCGCAGCTGGCAAGCTCGATCCAGCCTGGCGTCGACAACAAGGCGTCGGTGCAAAAGCTGCTCGGCACTCCGACCTTCGCCGGCCAGTTCCGCCCCAACGACTGGTATTATGTGTCGCGCGACACGCTGCAGGTCGCCTTTCGCAATCCGCGCGTCACGCGCCAGCTGGTGATGCTCGTGCGCTTCGATCCGGCCGGGAACGTCCAATCGATCCAGCGCACCGGACGGGAGCTCGCGCTTGGGCTCGAGCCGGCGCGGCGGCAGACGCCGACGCTCGGCCGCCGCAAGAGCTTCTTCGACGAGCTGTTCGGCAATATCGGCTCGGTGAGCCCGGGCGCTCCCGGCGCCGGCGGCAGCACGCCTTACTAGTCCAGCTTCCGCAGCTTCATCGTTTCGCCTAAGCCGCGGCGCATGACCGCGACGCCCGCCGGCATGACCTATGCCGATTATTTGAAGCTCGACCAGCTCCTCTCGGCGCAGCAGCCGCTGTCCAACCTCCACGATGAGATGCTGTTCATCGTCATCCACCAGACCAAGGAGCTGTGGATGAAGGAGCTGCTGCACGAGCTCAGGCTGGCGATCCAGCTGCTCGGCGAGGATCGCTTCGCCGAAGCCCATAAGGCGATGGCGCGGATCAGCCGCATCCAGGCGGTGATGACCTTGTCGTGGGACGTGCTCTCGACGCTGACGCCGGTCGATTATCTGAAGTTCCGTGACGTGCTCGGCACCAGCTCGGGTTTCCAGTCGGAGCAGTTCCGCGAGATCGAATTCCGCCTGGGGCTGAAGGAGCCCAATTTCGTCAATCACTATGCGGAAGGGAGCCGCGAGCGCGCGGCGCTCGAGCAGGCTTTGGACGAGACGAGCCTGCGCGAAGCGGCGACGGCGGCGCTCGAGCGCGCCGGGTTCGATCTGGGCGACCGGGGGACCGAGGCGCTCGCCGCGGCCTGGCTCGAAGTCTATCGCGACGCCGAGCGCTGGTTCGAGCTTTACGAGCTCGCCGAGAAGCTGGTCGACATCGACGATTCGCTCGCCGGCTGGCGGCACAAGCATGTGCTGACGGTCGAGCGGATCATCGGCGACAAGCCCGGCACCGGCGGCTCGGCCGGAGCGCCCTATTTGCGCGCGACGCTGGACAAGCGCGTGTTCCCCGAACTGTGGGCGCTGAGGACCGCTCTTTGAGCTTCAAAGCGCTGTTCAGCCGCAGCCTTTCGGCCGATCCCGAGCGGCTGCATTTCGCCGCCCACAGCCACCATCTCTGGCCCGACGCGAGCTTCGACGGGCATCTCGCCGCGTGGAACGACGCGGCGCGGCTCGCCGACCGTAAGTGGGACAAGGTAATGGGCGAGGTGTGGCCCGAGGCTCAGGGTCACGTCGCGCGCGAGCTCGGCAGCGGCGACCCGAGCGCGGTGGTCTTTTCGTCGAACACCCACGATTTCCTCGTGCGGCTGGTCACCGCCGCGCCGCGCCGGCCGGGGCAGCTTCGCGTGCTAACGAGCGACGGCGAGTTCCACAGCGCGCGGCGTCAGCTCGCCCGCTGGGAAGAGGAAGGATGGATCGCAGTCGAGCGGATTGCGGCCGAGCCGTTCGACAGCTTTTCGGATCGCTTCCTCGCGGCGGCTGAGCGGAGCGAGCACGACTTCATCCTCGTCAGCCAGGTGATGTTCGGCAGCGGGCATATCTTCGACCGCGTGGCCGAGCTGGCGGCGCTCGGCCGGCCCGACGGGCCGTGGGTGGTGATCGACGGCTATCACGCCTTTATGGCCCTCGACCGGCCGTTTGCCATGTCTTCCGGCGACTCTGCCTTCTACCTCGGCGGCGGCTACAAATATGCGATGGCCGGCGAAGGCTGCGCCTTCCTCCATGCGCCGCCCGGCTTCGGGCCGCGGCCGCCGGTCACCGGCTGGTACGCCGAGTTCGAGGATCTGAGCCTGCCGCCGGGCAGCGTCGGCTACGCGCGCGACGCGACGCGCTTTCTCGGCGCGACCTTCGACCCGTCGGGCCTGTACCGCTTCAACACCG
This sequence comes from Sphingomicrobium sp., assembly GCA_036523615.1. Lineage (GTDB taxonomy): Bacteria > Pseudomonadota > Alphaproteobacteria > Sphingomonadales > Sphingomonadaceae > Sphingomicrobium. The sequence goes on along the minus strand of DATDDW010000333.1, from coordinate 1,001 downwards.
TCCAGCGCATGCTGGACGAGAATGGGCTGACGACTGCGCGCATCTCGGAGCATGTCGCGGCATTGCAGCAGCAACTGCTCGGTCTGATCGAGAATTCGCCGCTTGCCGCTGCCGAGCTGTTGAACCCGCTCGACGGCCGTCCGCACGCGCGCTTCCTCGCCTTCCGCGGCCCGCACGCGCAGCGATGGTATGGAGAGCTGAAGGCACAGAAGTGCATCACCGACGTGCGCGGCGACGTGCTGCGCATCGGCTTCGGCCTCTACCAGGACGCCGCCGACGTCGAGAAGCTCGCCGGCCTCCTTCGAGGACTGAGGTGAACCCGACGCGGAGCAGCGGATTGGTGCTCGCGCTCCTCCTTCTCGCCTACATCTTGAACTTTCTCGACCGGCAGATCCTCGGCATCCTCGGGCCCGCGATCCAGGCCGATCTTCACCTGACCAACGCCGAGTTCGGCGCGATCGGCGGCACGGCTTTTGCCCTCCTCTATTCCGGCCTGGGCATCCCGCTCGCTTTTCTTGCCGACCGCACCAGCCGGAGCGGCGTCGTTGCCGGCTCGCTCGCCGTGTGGAGCGCGTTCACCGCCTTGTGCGGAGCGGCGGTTGGCTATTGGAGCCTGTTCCTCGCGCGGCTCGGCGTGGGTGTCGGCGAAGCCGGCGGGGTCGCGCCGTCCTACGCGCTGATCGCCGACTACTTCCCGCAACAGCGCCGCGCCCGCGCGCTGGCCATTTTCTCGCTCGGCGTTCCGCTCGGCCTCGGCGGCGGCTCGTTCATCGGCGCGTACCTGTCCGCATGGTTCGGCTGGCGCGCGGCTTTCGCCATCATGGGCATCGCCGGGCTGGCGCTCGCTCCGGTGTTGCGGCTCATCGTTCGCGACGTCACCAAGCGCGCCCCAGGCTCGGCGCAGGAGCCGCTGTCGCGCGTCTTCCCGATGCTCGCACGCAAGCCTGCCTTCTGGCTGCTGGCCTTCGCTTGCTCGGCAAGCTCGCTCTGCGGCTATGGCC
>DATDDW010000332.1:0-5739 GCA_036523615.1 Sphingomicrobium sp. | reverse complement strand
GGGCCTCGCCGTAATCATCGGGCTTGTGGCTGGCTACGCCACGGCACGGTTCGCCGGAGTCCTCTCGGACAACCTGCGCAACGCGCTGTTCGAGAAAGTCGGCCAGGACGCCGCACGGCGGCTCGCCGCGACGGTCTTCCGCCACGTCCATGATCTGTCGCTTCGCTTCCATCTCGAACGGCGCACCGGCTCGCTGACCAAGATCGTCGAGCGCGGCACCAAGAGCATCGACATGATGCTCTATTTCCTGCTGTTCAACATCGCCCCGACGGTGATCGAGCTCGGCGCGATCTGCATCATCTTCTTCGTCAAGTTCGGCGCCGGCCTGGTCGCCGCGACGCTGGCGATCGTCGCCATCTACATCACTTTCACCCGCAAGGTGACCGACTGGCGAGCGCAGATCCAGCGCGACATGAACGACGTCGACAACAAGGCTATCGGCCGCGCAGTCGATTCGCTGCTCAACTACGAGACGGTCAAATATTTCGGCGCCGAGGACCGCGAGGCCGGCCGCTATGAGGAGGCGGTCGGCGCCTTCACCCGCGCCGCGGTTCGCAACGAGGTCAGCCTCGCCTGGCTCAACATCGGCCAGAGCTTCATCACCAATGTGATGATGGCGGGAGCGATGATCTTCACCGTCTGGGGGTGGAGCCGCGGCCGCTTCACGCCGGGCGACGTGGTGCTGGTCAATTCGCTCCTGATGCAGCTGTTCCGCCCGCTCGACATGCTCGGCTGGGTCTATCGCTCGATCCGCCAAGGCCTCATCGACATGGAAGCGATGTGGGACCTGCTCGATACCAAAGCCGAGGTGGTCGACCGGCCCGGCGCCGAGCCGCTCCGCGTCGGCCGCGGCCACGTCCGCTTCGAGAATGTCCGCTTCGGCTACGAGCCCGGGCGCGAGATTCTCAACGGCCTCGACCTCGATGTCCCGCCGGGGACCAGCTGCGCGATCGTCGGCCCGTCGGGCGCGGGCAAGTCGACCATCGCCCGCCTGCTCTACCGCTTCTACGATCCCTCGAGCGGCCGCATCCTGATCGACGGGCAGGACATCGCCGGGGTCACGCAGAAGAGCCTGCGCGCGGCGATCGGGATCGTCCCGCAGGACACGGTGCTGTTCAACGACACGATCGGCTACAACATCGGCTACGGCCGCGACGCCGCGGGCCAGAGCGAGATCGAGGCCGCAGCCAAAGGCGCGGCAATCGACCGGTTCATCGAGGTGCTGCCCGAGCGCTATGAATCGATGGTCGGCGAGCGGGGCTTGAAGCTCTCGGGCGGCGAGAAGCAGCGCGTGGCGATCGCCCGCACCTTGCTCAAGAACCCGCCGATCCTGGTGCTCGACGAAGCCACGAGTGCGCTCGACAGCCGCACCGAGCAGGCGATTCAGGAGACGCTCGACCGGGTCGCGCAAAGCCGCACGACAATCATGATCGCGCACCGCCTGTCGACGATCGTCAACGCCGACCAGATCGTGGTGCTCGACGGCGGCCGCGTGGTCGAGCGCGGCACCCACGAGCAACTACTCGATCTCGGCGGCCTCTACGCCGACCTGTGGTACCGCCAGGCCGCGGAGCAGCTGGCCGAAGAGACGGCCCAGGCGGCGGAATGATCAGCGCCGGCGCAGGCCGCGCAGCACATTGCCTTCAGTGGTGAGATAGAGCCGCCGGTAATCCACCCGCGGCGTCCCCGAGAACATCAGGTAGTAGTATTTCATCTGCTCGGTCCACCAATAGCCGGGGCAATGGTCGGCCTGCTCCTTCGTCACAACGTTGGCCATGGTCGCATAGCCGAACCGTGCCTTGTTCCAGCGCTTCATCGCCAGATAATGATCGCGGGCGATCAGCCGCCATTCGTCGCGGCCGTCGAGCAGCCAAAGATTAAATGCCGAATCGGCAAGCTCGGGCCGCAGCGCGTTGGTTGCGCTCAGCACCTTGCCCGTCGCGGCGTCATATTCCTCGGGAAGAATGCCGAAGCGCTGCTGCACGGCGGCCCAGCTGCGCGTGTAGGCCGCGCCATATTCGCGCGCGCCGCCCTGCGCGAGCAGGCCGCCGTAGAAAGACGCAAGCTCGTCCTGCTCCCAGTTGATCGGCTTGCCCGTCTCGAAATCGACGTCGACGAACCAGAGGTGCCCGTGCGTCCTCCGCGGTTGGTGCTTGAGGATCGCCGCGGTGCAGGCGCGGTACATTGCCAGGCACTCGCGGTCGCCCAAGAGGTCCCACCCGTCCCACAGATATTCGTAATAACTGTCCGACGGCGGGCCGATTGTGGCGGGGCGCGTGGTCCAGTTGCCCGTCATGCAGTCGATCCCGTCGGCGAGCAGGCCGAGGCGCGAGCGGCGGTCGAACAGCGCGCGCTGCGCGCGCTTGGCCGCGCGGCGGTAGCGATCGTCGCCGGTCGCGCGGCTCAAAAAGCCGAACTCGGGCAGGAAGGTGCCCACCTCGGCCGGATTGGTTTCCTGGCCGCGCAAGGCGCCGGTCCTGAGGTTCACGTAGCGGTGCGGGATGCCGAGCGGCGAAGCGGCGAAGCTCGGCAGCAGCCGGTCGGCAAGGTCCTTCGCCTTGGCCAGCAGCACCGGATCCCCCGACGCATGCCAGGCGGAAAGCAGCCCGCCGACCAGGCGGATCGCCGTCTCGAACACCGACACTTCGCCGTCGACGTCGAAGTCGGCGTTGCGCTTCACCCATTCGACGCCGTCGCGAAATTCGTCGTCGAGCCCCGTCACCCACAAGGTGTCGAGCGCCTCGATGATGGTCAGGCCGAGATGATGGTTCTTGAGCGGGAAGCTTTCCGAGCCGCCGCTGATCGGCTTGATCTGGTCCTTGCCCCAGGCGTGCTCGCGATACTGGCGCCAGGCCCAGCGCATTTGCGAGCGCACGTCCTCGCCCAGCGCGCGCCACTCGGTCCCACGCCCCGCTGCCGCGCCAGCTCTGCCGGCAAGCATGGTCGCGGCTCCCGCTGTGAGCAGCGAGCGGCGGCTTAGCGGAGCGCGGAGCAGCATGGCGACAGGCTTACGGACGCGGCCGCCGTCCGTCGAGAAGCGGGTGCCCGGGCGCATAATTCAGGCTTGCTTAACCGGCTCAACGGTTGGAGAGGCGCCGACGCATTGAATTACCGTTGGGGAGAGACATGATCCGCAAGTTCCTTCTTGCGACGGCCGCCGTTGCGGTCGCCACAACTGCCGCCACCGCGGCGACGCCGCACAAGCACGCCGCCAAGGCGGCCTCGTCGTCGGCGACCCTGCCGGCCTCGAGCCCGTTCGCCAAGCCGAGCAGCCTGCCCTTCCAGGCGCCCGACTTTTCCAAGATCAAGGACAGCGATTACCTGCCGGCGCTGCTCGCCGGGATGGCCGAGCAGAAGCGCGAGGTGCTCGCGATCGCCAACAACCCGGCGCCGCCGACCTTCGACAATACCATCGTCGCGCTCGAGCAATCGGGACTCCTGCTCGAGCGGGCGAACCTCGCGTTCAACGCGGTCAACGGCGCCAACACGAATGACACGCTGCAGGCGACCGACACCAAGACCGCGCCGCTGTTCGCCGCGCACAACGACTTCATCAACCTGAACGCGAAGCTGTTCGCTCGGGTGAAGGCGCTTCACGATCAGCAGGCGAGCCTCAACCTCAATCCTGAGCAGGCCAAGGTGCTCGACGTCTATTACAAGACGATGGTCCACGCCGGGGCCGAGCTGCCGCCGGCCAAGCAGGCCCAGCTCAAGGCGATGAACACGCGCCTGAGCACGCTGCAGACGCAGTTCGGGCAGAAGCTGCTCGCCGCCGCCAAGGCCGGCGCGCTCCACGTCGACGACGCCGCCGCGCTTGCCGGCCTCTCCGAGCAGCAGCTCGCGGCCGCGCAGCAAGCGGCCAAGGACCGCAAGGTCTCGGGCTATGTGATCCCGCTGCAGAACACGACTCAGCAGCCGGCGCTCGAATCGCTGACCAGCCACGACACTCGCCAGAAGCTGTTCGACGCGAGCCTCAACCGCGCCGAGCATGGCGATGCCAACGACACGCGCGCGATCGTCAGCGAGATTGCGCAGCTTAGGGCCAAGAAGGCCGCGCTGTTCGGCTATCCCGACTGGGCGGACTACACGCTCTACGACCAGATGGCGAAGGACCGCGCGACGGCCGTCGGCTTCCTCGACCGGCTGGCGCCGGCGACCGCGGCCAAGGAGCGGCAGGAAGCGGCGGACATCCGCGCGCTCGCCCAGTCGCAGGGCGCGAACTTCACACCGACCGCGGCCGACTGGAACTTCTACGCCGAGCAGATCCGCAAGCAGCGCTACGCGCTCAACAACGACGAGCTCAAACCCTATTTCGAGATCCACAAGGTGCTGACCGACGGCGTTTTCTACGCCGCCAACCAGCTTTACGGCGTCACCTTTCAGGAGCGGCACGACTTGCCGACCTGGAACCCCGACATGCTCACCTATGAGGTGATCGACGCCGACGGGAAGCCGATGGCGCTGATGTATTTCGATTACTGGAAGCGCGACAACAAGTCGGGCGGCGCGTGGATGAGCAACCTCGTCAACCAGTCGTACCTGCGCGGCACCCAGCCCGTCATCTACAACGTCGCCAACTTCACCAAGCCCGCGCCCGGCCAGCCGGCGCTGATCAGCTTCGACGACGTGACGACGATGTTCCACGAGTTCGGCCATGCGCTTCACGGCCTGTTCGCGGCGCAGACCTACCCGACGCTCCAGGGGACCAACGTCGCCCGCGACTTCGTCGAGTTCCCCTCGCAGTTCAACGAGAACTGGGCGCTCGATCCGAAAGTGCTGCCGCACTATGCCGTGCACTATCAGACCGGGCAGCCGATCCCACCTGACCTGGTCGACAAGATCAAGCGCTCGCGCGTGTTCAACCAGGGCTACGACAATGGCGAGGTGCTCGAGGCGGCGCGGCTCGACCTCGACTGGCATTCACTGCCCGCGACCGCCCCGCGCCAGGACGTCGACAAGTTCGAGGCGGATGCGCTCGCCCGCGGCGGCTACGACACCGCGGACGTGCCGCCGCGCTACCGCTCGAATTACTTCCTGCACATCTGGAGCAACGGCTATTCGGCCGGCTATTACGCGTACCCGTGGACGCGGATGCTGGCGCAGGATGCCTTCGCTTGGTTCACCGCCAATGGCGGGCTGACGCGGGCCAACGGCCAGCGCTTCCGCAACCTCGTGCTCTCGCGCGGCAACACGCTCGACTATGCCGAGATGTACCGCGGTTTCACTGGGCACGACCCCGACATTCAGCCGTACCTCGAATATTACGGCCTGGCTTCTGCCGGAGCCGCCGCCGCTCCGCCGCCCGCGGCGACAGCGCCGGTGCTGCCGGTCGCGCCGGTGCCGCCACCGCCGCCGGCTCCCGCTGTCCCGGCCAAGCCGACCAAGGGCGAGCGGGGCCGCTAGCGCGATGATCCGCCAGCTCGACGAAACCACGCTCGTCGGCGGCCAGATCGCGCCGCGCGAGGTGGCGGGTCTGGCGGAGCAGGGCGTCACGATGCTGGTCAACAACCGGCCCGATGGCGAGGAGCCGGGCCAGCCGCTCGCCGGCGACATCGAGGCGGCGGCGGCTGCGGTAGGGATCGGCTACCGTTTCGTGCCGATCATCCGCGGCATCGGCCCGGCCGACGTCGAAGCGATGCAGCAGGCGCAGCGCGATGCGAGCGGCGGCAAGCTGCTCGCTTTCTGCCGCTCGGGCACCCGCTCGGCCTATGCCTGCGCGCTGGCCAAGCGCGGGGAGGG
>DATDDW010000331.1:0-4055 GCA_036523615.1 Sphingomicrobium sp. | reverse complement strand
CCGCAGTGCCGGAGGCGTTCTGGTTGGATGAGCTGCCCTGCTGACAGGCGGCAAGGGCAGTGGTGCACAGGGCCAGGGCGATGATCGCCGGGCCGGTCAATTTGCGTTGGGTCACGGGGCGCTTGAACGCAAGGATCGCGCGAAGCGATCCATTGCCGTCAGTCTTCGAGCATATTCGGGTCGCGCAATCCTTCGCCGATGACGCCCCGGGCGCGGTCGGCCTTGCTGCTGGTTACGGGGTAAGCGCAATAATCGGCGGCATAGAAGGCGCTTGGCCGATGGTTGCCGGAAAGGCCGACGCCGCCGAACGGCGCGTTTGACGGGGCGCCGTTGGTCGGCTTGTTCCAGTTGATCACCCCGGCGCGGACATGGCTCCAGAACTTCTGGAACATCTCGGGGCTGCCGCCCACCAGGCTCGCCGCCAGTCCGTAACGTGTGTTGTTCGCTTCGGCGATCGCCGCGTCGAAATCCTTGACCCGGATCACCTGCAGCACCGGCCCGAATATCTCCTCGTCGGGCCGATCCTTGACGTCGGTGACATCGATCAGCGCCGGCGTCAGGTAGGGCCGCTCCTCGAACGGCCGGTCCAGCCGCCGCAAGGGTTTGCCGCCCTTCATCATCAGGTTGAGCCACTGCTCCTGGATATGGTCGGCGGCGCCAAGGTCGATCACGGGCCCCATGAATGGCTGCGGGTCGGCGAACGGGTGGTCGACGATCAGCCGGTCGATCAGCGCCTGGATCTCCGCCAGCAGCTCGCCTTCGTGGCCGTCCTCGACGATCAGCCGCCGGGCGGCGGTGCAACGCTGGCCCGCCGTGAGATACGCGGACTGGACGGCAATCGTCGCGGCCGCGTCGATGTCCTTCGAGCCCCACACCACCAGCGGATTGTTGCCGCCGAGCTCGAGCGCCAAAATCTTCTGCGGAGTCTCGGCGAATTGCCGGTGGAGCGCCATTCCGGCGCGGGCCGAGCCGGTGAACAGCAGGCCGTCGATGCCGGGCTCGGCGGCAAGTGCCCGCCCTTCGTCGGGGCCGCCGATCAGCAGCCGCACGACCCCTTCGGGGATGCCGGCCTCATGGAAGCAGCGGACGAGGAACGCGCCCGTCGCCGGGGTCTTTTCCGATGGCTTGAACACCACGGCGTTGCCGGCGATCAGCGCCGGGACGATGTGGCCGTTCGGCAAGTGCGCCGGGAAATTGTACGGGCCGAGTACGGCGAGGACGCCATGCGGCTTGTGCCGGACGGCGATCTGGTTGGCGAGCGCCGCCTCGAGCTTGCGCTGTGGAGTCCGCTCGGCATAAGCGGCGACCGAGATTTCGACCTTGTTGACCACCGCGGCGACCTCGGTCCGCGCTTCCCAGAAGGGCTTCCCGGTCTCCTTCGAGATCAGCTCGGCGAACTCGGCGTGCTTCTTGCGCACGACATTGGCGAAGCGTCGCAGCGCCTCCATGCGGAACGGCGCCGAATAAGCGGCCCAGGCCGGCCAGGCGGCGCGCCCAGCCGCGACTTCGGCCGAAGCATTGCCGATCTCGCCCGACCAGACGAGTTCCCCCGTCGCGGGATCGGTCGAGGTCAGCACTCGAGCAACGACTGGTCGGTCGGCGATCTCGTCCACCTCCTCAAGTCTGCGCTGCATCTTGCGTGATCGCTTCGCCCATCTGCCGCACGGCTCTAACCTTGTCGTTGAACGGCTGCCAGTCGTCATTGTCGGCGATCGCCGACCAGATGCTCTCGACCTCCTCGATATGCATCGAGCATGGGCCGGGCTTGGTCCAATACGGATGCGTCGGCGAGCGGCGGTGCGGCTCGAGCAGCCGGGCGAGCGCGCGAAACGGCTCGGAAGGATAAAGCTCCGCGCCCGGATCGCGGCCGCCGCGCCAGTCGAAGAACACGCGGTCGATTGGCGCTTCCCTGGTCGCCAGCGCCTTCACCAGCGCAGCGGTGATCTCGCGGCCGTCGTCTCCCGCCGTGATGCCGAGGCGGCCGAGCATCGCTTCGACCAGCGCCCCCTCGAAGCGGTCGCCCCAGCCAGCGAGCATCTCCGACAGCGGCGGCGCTTCGGCGATCAACGACAGGCAGCCGGCCAGCTGCGCCAGGTCCCAGTGGATCGCCTCGGGTTGCCGGGCGAAGGCGTAGAGTCCGTAATGGTCGAAGTAGGCCGCGGTGAACTCCGGGTCCCACTCGGGGGTGAAACGCCACGGCCCATAATCGAAGCTCTCGCCGGTGAGGTTGATATTGTCGCTGTTCAACACGCCGTGGACGAACCCCGCCGCAAGGTACGAGGCGGCTAGGCTGGCGGTCGCTTGGCTCACGAGCTCGAACAGACGCAGCGCATTGGCCGCGTCGTCATTATCCGCTGGCTCTGAATAGAGGTTCTCGAGGCAGTAGCGCACCAGCCTGGCGATGTTGTCCGTCTCGCCGAAGAATGCGAGGCGCTGGAATGTGCCGATGCGGACATGGCCGTGACTCAGCCGCGTCAGCACCGCCGAGCGGGTGGGGGAGGGCTCGTCGCCGCGCTCGAGCTGCTCGCCCGTTTCGAACAAAGCGAAGCTCTTCGACGTGTTCACGCCCAATGCTTCGAGCATCTCGGTTGCGAGCACCTCGCGCACGCCGCCCTTGAGCGTCAGCCGGCCGTCGGCATGACGGCTGTACGGCGTTTGCCCCGAGCCCTTGGTGCCGAGGTCCAGAAGCCGGCCGCGGTCGTCGCGCAGCTGGGCGAAGGTGAAGCCGCGGCCGTCGCCGATGTCGGGATTGTACACGCGGAACTGATGCCCGTGGTACCTGAGCGCGAGCGGCTGCGTTAGGTTGTCCGGCAGCGGCTCGAACCGGCAAAAGTGCCGCGCCCAGGCATCGTCGTCGAGCTCCAGGCCGATCCGCTCGGCCCACTCATGGTTAAGGAATCGCGGCACGCATTTGGGGAAGCGCGCCGGTTCGACCGCATCGTAGAAGTCCGCTCCGAGCTCGAGGATCTTCGGGTCGGGCCGGTAGCGGCTCACACCGAGGTCAGCTGCTTGAGCGTCTCCAGCGCCGAGGAATCCGGCTCATCCGGTGTGATCGTGCCGACCAGATTGCCGCCGCGGTCGAACAGCAGCACGGTCGCGGTGTGCATCATCTCCTCGCCCGCCTTCGCGTGCGGCTGCGGTTGGGCATAGATGCCATATTGCTTCTTCACCTGCGCGATCTGCGCGGCCGAGCCGGTGAGGCCGACGATCGGCGAATTGAACAGCCCGGCATATTGGCCGACCTGCTTGGGCCCGTCGAAAGCCGGGTCGATGGTGATGAAGACGATGCTGAACCGATCTTCGCCGCCGGCGGCCTGGCGAAGCTTGACCAGCCGCTGCAGCGTCGTCGGGCACACGTCGCCGCAGCGGGTGAAGCCGAAATAGAGCGCGTAGGGCTTGCCCAGCAGCTTCTCGCTCGAGAATGGCTTCCCGTCGGCCCCAACGAGCGTGAACGCCCCGCCGAAGTGCGCGCCGCCGCTCGCCTGCGGCGGATTCACCGTACCGCGGCGGATGAGGAGCAGCGCGGCGCTGCCGGCGATCGCCAGCGCGATGAGCAGCCACAGCAGGAGCCGCACCTGCTTCAGGGTCGATCGGGGAGGGGCTTTCTCGGTCAAGCGTCAGGGGTGGAAGAATGGAGGCCCGAGCCGGAATCGAACCGGCGTGCAAGGATTTGCAGTCCTCTGCGTAACCACTCCGCCATCGGGCCAGGGGAGCGGCCTTTGTGGGCACGAACCAGCGCCGGTCAAGTGCGAAGTCGCAGAAGCGCTGCTGCCGCCGCTCACTTGCAATTGAGAATTAGTCGCATTAGCAGATGAGCAACGGCCGAACAGGGGACGTTGATGAGGCGATTGATGCTGATCGGGTTGGGCCTCGCCGGCCTGGCGGCAACGCCGCTCCGCGCGGAAGAAAATCCGTTCGGCTATACCTATACCGCCGATACCGAAGAGCGCGGCGAAACCGAGCTCACGCTCTGGGCGACCGACCGCCGCGGCAAGGCGGGCGGCCACTATGACGCGCAGGATTACCGGCTCGAGGCCGAGCGCGGCTTGACCGAC
>DATDDW010000330.1:0-4489 GCA_036523615.1 Sphingomicrobium sp. | reverse complement strand
AGGTTCGCCGCCGCCTTGAGCATTGCCGCGTCGTCCTTGGCGCGCGCGGTCGACGGCTGAAGCTCAGCCGTACGGTCGCGCTCGCGCTCGAGGGTCGCTGCCTGGGTCATGACTTCGTGCTGAAGAACTCGTCTGACAGGAGATAGTGGCCGGACTTAGGCGTCTCAACCTTAACTGGCGCTTGGTGGTTCGAGCCGCTAGCCCTCCGCCTATGAGCACAGAGCCGGTCACAATCCGTCCCGTCGCGACGAAGAAAGACAAGAAGGCCTTCGTCGACTTCGCCTGGGAGGTCTACAAGGGCGACCCGCACTGGGTCCCGCCGCTCAAGGACGAGGTCCGCGGCCTCATCACTCCCGGCAAGAACCCGTGGTTCGAGCATGCCCGCGCGCAGCTCTGGCTCGCCCAGCGGGGCGGCAAGGTGGTGGGGCGGATCAGCGCGCAGGTCGACGACCTCGTCCAGGAGCACATGGGTCCGGGGATCGGCAATTGGGGCATGTTCGAAGCCTTGGATGCCGAGGCCGCCGCGGCGCTGATCGCCACCGCCGAGGACTGGCTTCGCGCCCAGGGGATGAAGCAGGCGCTGGGGCCGATCAGCCTCTCGATCTGGGACGAGCCGGGGCTCGAGATCGAAGGCTTCGACGAGGACCCGACGGCGATGATGGGGCACCACCGGCCCGAATACCGCGGCTGGATAGAGGCCGCCGGCTACACCAAGGCCAAGGATCTGCTGACCTATGAGGTCGACATCGCCAACTGGAACGACCCCAAGATCGACCGGCTGATCGCGATGGGCGAGAAGAACCCGCACATCCGCATCCGCATGGCCGACAAGTCCAAGTTCGGCGAGGAAGCCCGAACCATCCTCAACATCTTGAACGAGGCCTGGTCGAACAACTGGGGCTACGTCCCGCTGACCGAATCCGAGATCGCCTACGCCGGCAAGAAGCTGAAGCCGATCATCTACAACGAGCTGGTGCGCGTCGCCGAGGTCGATGGCGAGCCGGTCGCTTTCATGCTCACCATCCCCGACATCAACGAGCTGACCAAGGATCTGAACGGCGAGCTGTTCCCGTTCAACTTCATCAAGCTGCTGTGGCGGCTGCGCAAGCCGAGGACGCGCCGCGTCCGCGTGCCCCTGATGGGCGTCGCGAGGAAGCTCCACCATTCACGCATGGCGACCATGCTCGCCTTCATGATGATCGAATATACCCGCCGCGAGGCGGTCGGGAAGTTCGGGGTTCAGATGGGCGAGTTCGGCTGGATCCTCGAGGACAATGCCGGGATGCTGTCGATCGCCGAGCTCCCCGGCGCCAAGATCAACCACCGCTACCGGGTTTTCGAAAAGCAGCTGTAGGCTGAGCGCGCCGCTATTGAGTTGCGAGCCAGGCTTCGCTGCAGGCGAGGATCAGCCGCCGCCTGGTATCGTGCTCCTTGAGCTGCGCCTCGACGGCCGGGCGGTCCGCGGCGGGCAGTCGGCGGATGACTTCCGAAACGCTTCGGTAGTGGCCGGACCTGGCCAGCTCAAATGCCCTGTCGATCGCCGTCGCGCTTGCCATCACCGCCCGGCGCTCAATTGGAGCTCGACCCACGTCGGGGCGTGGTCTGACGCTTTCTCCTCGCCCCGCGTCCATTTGTCGACGCCGGCGCCAGTCAGCCGGTCGGCCGCCTCGGGCGAGCAGAGCAGATGGTCGAGGCGGAAGCCGAGATCGCGCTGCCAGCAGCCGGCGGTATAGTCCCAGAAGGTGTAGAGCTTCTCCTCCTTCGGGTGCAGCGCACGCACCGCATCGGTCCAGCCCTGGTTGACGATCCGCCGCCACGCCGCGCGCGTCTCGGGCTGCATCACCGCGTCCTTCGCCGTCGCCCGGGCCGAGAAGACGTCGCGGTCCTCCGGCACCACGTTCCAGTCGCCGCACAGCACTACCGGCCGCTCTTCCTCGAGTAGCTCGGCGGCGTGCGCGCCCAACCGCTCCATCCACCTCAGCTTGTAGTCGAACTTCTCGGTCCCGATCGGATTGCCGTTGGGCAGATAGAGCGAGCCGACGACCACGCCCTTCACTTGCGCCTCGATGTAACGGCTGTGCGTGTCGTCGGGATCGCCGGGCAGGCCGACGCGGCGCAGCTCGGGCGTGTCCTCCTTCGCCAGGATGGCAACGCCGTTGAAGCCCTTCTGGCCGTGCCACACGGCGCCGTAGCCCGCCGCTTCGATGTCGCCGATCGGCAACGCCTCGTCGGCGCACTTCAATTCCTGCAGGCACGCGATGTCGGGCTTCTCGCGGCCGAGCCACTCGAGGAGCCGCGGCATGCGCGCGCGGATGCCGTTGAGGTTGAACGTGGCGAGCTTCATCGCGGTCGCCCTACCCGCTCGACGCTAGACGGAAAAGCTGCTCCCGCAACCGCAGCCCGACTGGGCGTTGGGGTTCAGCACCTTGAACGCCGCGCCGCCGAGATCCTCGACGAAATCGACCGCCGAGCCCTTCACCAGCTCGAGGCTGACCGGGTCGACGACGAGCTTGACGCCGTCGGTCTCGGCGATGGCATCTTCAGCGTCGGCGTGGTCGGCGAGCTCGAACTTGTAGGTAAAGCCGGCGCAGCCGCCGCCGTCGACGGCGAGGCGCAGGATCGCCGGCTTGGACTGGCGCTCGGCAATCCACGCCACACGCTTCGCGGCGTTCTCCGTAAGGCTGATCGAAGGCTCGGTCACGAGCTCGAGATAGGAAGCGCCGCCTCAGGCGGCAAGGAAACCAGGGCTACTTGTCGCCGCCGACCGGGCCGCCGATCGCCACTGCGTCCATCGAGGCCGAGCCCGAACGCTTCTGCATGGCGAGCACGTAATCGGTCGACTTCATGAACGGGATCGGATTGACTGGGCGGCCGTCGATCCTGACTTCGTAGTGCAGGTGGTTGCCGGTCGAGCGGCCGGTCGAGCCCATGCGGCCGACCTGCGTGCCGCGGGTCACATGGTCGCCCTCATGAACCAGCACCGCCGACATGTGGCCGTAGCGGGTGGTGATGCCGCGGCCGTGGTCAACCTCGACCATGTTGCCATAGCCGCCGTTGTTCCAGCCGGCGCGGATCACGGTGCCCTCGGCCGTCGCGTAGATCGGCGTTCCATATTGGCCCGCCAGGTCGATACCCGGGTGCATCGCTGCGCCGGCATGGAAGGGATCGGAGCGAACGCCGAAACCGCTGGTGAATTCGACATCGGCCTTGACCGGCTTGTCGGACGGGATCGCGATCACGTCGCCTTGCAGCTGGTCGAGCTTCTTCCAACTGTTGAACAGCGCCTTGAACGTCGGGTTGCCGGCGCTCTCGAACGGACCGCCGACGCCGCCGGTGCTGCCTGCGCTCGCCGAGCGGATGCCGAGCTTCTGCAACTCGGCGGCAGTGACCTGGTAGCGCACGTCGAGCGCTTTCGCGACGAGCGCCGCTTGCTCGAGCTGCTGTTGCTCGACCCGGGCGAGCGGCCCGTCGGTAGCAAGACGGCCGCTGTTGGCGGCCGCTGCGAGAAGCTTGGGATCGATTTGCCGGCCCGTCAGCGCCGCCTCGATCAGCGCCTGGCGCTGCTCGATCATGCGGGCGCGCGCTTCGGTCGCGGCGGAAAGGCTCACGCCGTGGGGCCGCGTGATCAGCCGCGCCGTGGCGAAGCTCGCCCAGGCGACGAGGCCGAGGAGAATGACGAAAAGGACGGCCTGGACGGGAGCGGAAATGCGGAAGCGGCGGAGCTTGGAACCGTCGTGGATGAACAGATCCCGATCGCGGAACAGCGTCGTCGTCGCGGCTAATACTTGCGCCATCGTGTCCCCGCTCCAAAGCTCCAGCGTCCGCGCAACGGCGCGCACGCCACCATCCATTTTCAGGGACTCCCCAGCCCCCAGCTATTCAGGCGGGTTGCCCAACCGCCCGATGACAGGAGCAACCCTGCTTCCGGATGGTTAAAAATTTCAACCATAGTCTCGGCTCGCCGGGACGAGACGGCAGTGGCGTGCGATGAATCGTTCAACTCCGCTGCTGCTCGGCGCGATTCGAGCAAATTCAATCTGTTGTGCAGTGCAGCATGCGAATCTTTCACGAGTCCGGTTGCGCTGGCGAGTCCAGCCGTTAGACCCGGCGCCGGGCCACGCCGTCCCAACGCGGCGCGAGCTCTCTGCAAGGAGAGTGACATTGTCTGAAGCCACTGCCGCCGCGGCCGACGTGCGCGCTGCGCGACCTCAAGCCAAACCGGACCGCCCCAATTTCTCGTCGGGTCCGTGCGCCAAGCCACCCGGGTGGAGCCCCGACAAGCTCGCGACCGACGCGCTCGGCCGCTCGCACCGCGGCGCGCTCGGCAAGGCCAGGCTAGCCGAAGCGATCGAGCGCACGCACGCGCTGCTGCGTCTTCCCGCCGATTACCGGCTGGGCATCGTCCCCGCGTCCGACACCGGTGCGATGGAAATGGCGATCTGGTCGCTGCTCGGCCCGCGACCAGTCACGATGCTCGCCTGGGAGAGCT
>DATDDW010000329.1:0-7850 GCA_036523615.1 Sphingomicrobium sp. | reverse complement strand
ATGGTCATCAAGACAGGCGGAGTGACCGCCTTTCCGCGGCTGGTCTCGGCCGAGCACCGCCGTGACTTCAGCCGCGACCCGCTGCCGAGCCATTCGCCCGAGCTCAACCGGCTGCTCGGCGGCGGCATCGAGCGCGGCTCGAGCACGCTCGTGCTGGGCCCGTCCGGAACCGGCAAGTCGCTGCTCACCATGAGCTTTTGCGTCGAGGCGATCGAACGCGGCGAGACTGCGGCGATGTTCGTCTTCGACGAGGAGCTGGGCCTGCTGATCGAACGCTCCAAGGGGGTCGGCATCGACCTTGCGGCGCTGCGCGACAGCGGCCGGCTGATCCTCGAGCAGGTCGACGCGGCCGAGCTCGCGCCCGGCGAGTTCGCGCAGCGCGTGCGCAACTGCATCGAGGAGCATTCGGCGCGCACGGTCCTGATCGACAGCCTCAACGGTTACCAGGCCTCGATGCCGGAGGAGAAGCAGCTGATCCTCCACATGCATGAGCTGCTGCAGTTCCTCAACCGGTGCGGCGCGACGACCTTCCTCACCGTCGCGCAGCACGGATTGGTGGGCGAGATGCATTCGCCAGTCGACGTCACCTACCTCGCCGACACCGTGATCCTGCTGCGCTATTTCGAGGCGACGGGGCGGGTCCGCCGCGCGATCTCGGTGATCAAGAAGCGCACCAGCGCGCACGAAGACACGATTCGCGAATATCGGATCGACCGGCAGGGGATCACGCTGGGGCCGCCGCTGATGAACTTCCAGGGAGTGCTCCGCGGCGTCCCGACAATGGTCGGCGTCGAGGAGGCGCTGATGGAGCTCGAGCCGGCGTGACCTCAACGGGGCGGTCGGAAACGGCGCTGATCCTGGCGCCCGTGGGGCGCGATGCAGCGGTCGCCGCCGACATGCTGCGCGAATCGCGCATCCCGTCGATGATCTGCCCCGACCTCGACTGCCTGGTGCGCGAATTGCCCAACGGCGTCGGCTTCGTGCTGGTCACCGAGGAGGCGCTGCTCGGTCGGCCGCTGTCGGGTCTCAGCCGCTGGATCAACGAGCAGCCCGAATGGTCCGACTTGCCGTTCGTCCTGCTGACCCGCAAAGGCGGCGGGCTCGAGCGCAACCCCGAAGCGGGGCGACTGCTCGATGCGCTGGGCAACGTCACCTTCCTCGAGCGGCCGTTCCATCCGACCACCTTGGTCAGCCTCGCGCGCTCCGCGTTGCGCGCTCGGCTCCGCCAATATGATGCGCGCGCCCGGCTGGAAGAGCTGCAGGACCGCGAAGAGCGGCTGCGCACCATCAACGAGACCTTAGAAGCCCGCGTCGCAGAGCGGTCGCGCGAGCATGAGCTGGCGCTGGCCAAGCTGCACGAAGCGCAGAAGTTGGAAACGTTGGGGCAGCTGACCGGCGGCGTCGCCCACGACTTCAACAATTTGCTGACGCCCGTGATCGGCAACCTCGACCTGTTGCGCCACCGCCTCGGGTCAAAAGATCCGGCGCAGCGGCTGATCGATTCCGGGCTGCAGGCAGCGAGCCGCGCGGCGACTCTGGTGCAGCGGCTGCTGGCGTTTGCCCGGCGGCAGGACCTGCGGGTGCGTTCGGTGAATGTGGGCTCGCTGCTCGACGGGATGCGCGACCTCATTCGCCGGTCGATCGATCCGGCGATCGAAGTGCACATCAGCTATGCTGCCGACCTGCCCCCAGCCTATGTCGACCCCAACCAGCTCGAGCTCGCGATCCTCAACCTCGCGATCAACGCGCGCGATGCAATGCCGCGCGGGGGCAAGCTGATCATCGAGGCGGGCGCGGCCGCCGCCGAAGAGGGCGGCGGGCTCCGGCCGGGCGAATATCTGCGCATCAGTGTCAGCGACAGCGGCATCGGCATGGACGATCGCACGCTGGCGCGCGCCGTCGAGCCGTTCTTCTCGACCAAGGGCGTGGGCAAGGGGACGGGGCTCGGCCTGTCGATGGTCCACGGCCTCGCCGCGCAGCTTGGCGGGACGCTGCGGCTGAGCAGCCGGCCCGGCGCCGGCACCAGGGCGGAGATCTGGCTGCCGCGCGCGGCCGAAGCAGCGAGCGTCGAGAGCTTCGAATCGCGCGCTCCGGTGCGCGCCCCGCGCGAGGCGACGATCCTGCTCGTCGACGACGAGGATTTGGTGCGCATGGGCACCGCGGAGATGCTCAGCGACCTCGGCTACAAAGTGGTCGAGGCGAGCTCGGGCGCCGAGGCGTTGCGCCTGCTGCGCACCGGCGACCCGCCCGACCTGCTGGTCACCGATTATCTGATGCCCGGCATGAACGGAGTCGCCCTGATCGAGCAGGCGCGCCGGCTCGTACCCGACATGCATGTGATGCTCATCACCGGCTATTCGGACATCGCCGAAGGGCCCGGTGCGTCCGTTGCGCGCCTGGCCAAGCCGTTCCGCCAGTCGGATCTCGCCGACCTCGTCGCCGAGATGCTGACCGAGCCCACGGGCAAACTGCTCCGATTTCCGCGCGCGGAAGCTGACGCGTGAGCGGCGGAGGCGCGCGCGCCTCCGCCGATACTCATTCGCTTAGTCTTCGCCGTCGCCGGTTAGGAACGCCGGCGCGAATTCGGGCGCAGGGCCTTCGCCCTGACGCTCGCCGCCCTCGCGCTCGCGATGCTCGCGCCGCGGGCCGCGATCGCCCCGGTCACCGCGAGGACCACGGTCGTCCCGGTCGCGGCGCGGGCCGCGATCGTCACGGCCGCGGCCGCCGCGGTCGCGATCGCGCCCACCGCGGTGACGGTCACCGCGCGGACCACGATCCCCACCTTCACGCGGCTCGCGCGGCGGACGGGTGTCGGGCAGCTCCTCGCCGGTTTCCTGGTCGACGAGGCGCATCGACAGGCGGACCTTGCCGCGCGGGTCGACCTCGAGCAGCTTGACCTTCACTTCCTGGCCCTCGGAGAGGACGTCGCGGACGTTCTCGACCCGCTCGTTCTTGATCTCGCTGACGTGGACCAGCCCGTCCTTGCCGGGCATGAAGGTCACGAACGCGCCGAAATCGACGATGCTCGCCACCTTGCCGGTGTAGATGGTGCCTGGCTCGGGCTCAGCGACGATGCCCTTGATCCAGTTGCGCGCCGCCTCGATCTGGCTGAGGTCCGCCGAAGCGATCTTGATCACGCCTTCGTCGTCGATGTCGACCTTGGCGCCAGTCGTCGCGACAATCTCGCGGATGACCTTGCCGCCGGTGCCGATGACTTCGCGGATCTTGTCCTTGGGGATCGACATGGTCTCGATACGCGGCGCGTGGGCGGAGAGCTCCTCGCGGGTGTGATCGAGCGCCTTGGCCATCTCGCCGAGAATGTGGGCGCGGCCGTCCTTCGCCTGGGCGAGGGCGGTGCGCATGATCTCCTCGGTGATGCCGGCGATCTTGATGTCCATCTGGAGGGAGGTGATGCCCTCCGACGTGCCGGCAACCTTGAAGTCCATGTCGCCGAGGTGGTCCTCGTCGCCGAGGATGTCGCTGATCACCGCGAAGTCCTTGCCCTCGAGGATCAGGCCCATGGCGATGCCGGAGACGGGACGCTTCAGCGGAACGCCGGCATCCATCAGCGCGAGGCTGCCGCCGCACACCGTCGCCATCGAGCTCGAGCCGTTGGACTCGGTGATATCGGAGAGGACGCGGATCGTATAGGGGAACTCCTCGACGCTCGGCAGCATCGGGTGAAGCGCGCGCCAGGCGAGCTTGCCGTGGCCGACCTCACGGCGTCCAGGGGCGCCGAAGCGGCCGACTTCGCCGACCGAGTAGGGCGGAAAGTTATAGTGCAGCATGAAGCGCTGGTAGGAGAGGCCCTCCAGCCCGTCGATCATCTGCTCGGCTTCCTTGGTGCCGAGCGTCGTCGACACGATCGACTGGGTCTCGCCGCGGGTGAACAGGGCCGAACCGTGGGCACGCGGCAAGAAGCCGACGATGGCCTCGATCGGACGCACCGTCTTCGTGTCGCGGCCGTCGATGCGGCGGCCTTCCTTCAGAATCGCCGTGCGGACGACGTCGGCCTCGATGCTTTTGACCAGCTTGGCGGCGACGAGCTGCTCCTGCGGGTCGGCGTCGGCGAACGCCTGAGCGGCCTTTTCGCGGGCGGCGTTGAGGGCGGCCGAGCGCTCCGACTTGCTGGTCAGCTTGTAGGCGGCCTCAATGTCCTTGCCGATGAGCTCCTTGAGCTTCTTCTTGATGGCCTCCTTGTCGCCCGAGGGAGCGAGCTCCCACGGCTCCTTCGCCGCTTGCTCGGCGAGACGGATGATGGCCGCGATGACGGGCTGCATTTGCTCATGGGCGAACATGACGCCGCCGAGCATCTCTTCTTCCGACAGCTCCTTGGCCTCGGATTCGACCATCATCACCGCTTCGCGCGTGCCGGCGACGACGAGGTCGAGCTTGCCTTCGGCGATCTGCGTCTGGGTCGGGTTGAGGATATAGTCACCCTCAGCCGAGAAGCCGACGCGCGCCGCGCCGATCGGGCCCATGAACGGGACGCCCGAGAGCGTCAGCGCGGCGCTGGCCGCGATCATCGCCAGGATGTCGGGCTCGTTCTCGCCGTCGTAGGAGAGGACCTGCGCGATCACGAGGATCTCGTTGTAGAAGCCCTCGGGGAAGAGCGGCCGGATGGGCCGGTCAATTAGGCGCGAGGTCAGCGTTTCCTTCTCGGTCGCTCCGCGCTCACGCTTGAAGAAGCCGCCCGGGATTCGGCCGGCAGCGGAGAACTTCTCCTGATAGTGGACGGTTAGCGGGAAGAAGTCCTGGCCGGGCTTGACCGATTTGGCCGCAGTGACTGCGCACAGCACGACGGTTTCGCCGAGGGTCGCGAGCACCGCGCCGTCGGCCTGGCGGGCGATGCGCCCGGTTTCGAGCTTGAGGGTCTTTCCGCCCCACTCGATTTCGACAGTTTTCGTATTGAACATTTTGCTTCCTTCACTCCCACGGCCGGATGCCGGTGGGGGCAGCTGGTGCAGGCTAGCCGGCCTGCTGCGGTTCGGGGCCTTTAAACGCCCCTAAGGCCGGACCGCCGAATTGCGGTTGGCCCCGATACGCGAGAGGCGCCACGCGGGCGCCCTCATGGTTATTTCCGAAGTCCGAGCTTCCCGATGAGGTCGCCGTAGCGCTGCTCATCGTTGCGGCGAAGATAATCGAGCAGCGAGCGGCGCTGGTTGACCAGCATCAGCAGGCCGCGGCGCGAATGGTTGTCCTTCGCGTGCGTCTTGAAATGCTCGGTGAGGTTATTGATGCGCTCGGTCAAAATCGCGACCTGGACTTCCGGCGACCCAGTGTCGCTCTTGTCCCGCGCATGTTGCTTGATGAGCGCTTGCTTGCGCTCGGTGGTAATCGACATCGTCTGCACTCCGTTCTCTTAAAGGTTGAACCCCCGGACGACCCTGAGGCCGTCGGCCGAAGCTTCGACCAGAGCGACCGGAGTTGCCTCCGAGATCGCCAGTTGAAGCCCCGGCTGGGCGGGGAACCCGACAAGCTTCTGTCCATGACGGAGCAGGCGGGCTTGATCGGGGGTGACGGGGAGGGCCGGGATGTCGTCCAGCGCCGCATCAAGCGGCAATACCGCCCGCGTCAGTTGGCGCGCCTTAGCGATTTCTGTGAGAAAGTCCAGCGAAACGGCCCGATCGAGGCCGAACGGCCCGGCGCGCGTCCTCCGTAACATGGTGACGTGACCGACCGTGTTCAACGCGCGGGCAATGTCGCGGGCGAGGCTGCGGATGTAGGTGCCCTTCGAGACTGTCACAGACAACGTCACCGCGTCATTCCCGCGCAAGCGGGAATCCCGCTGTTCTTCCGAGGAAGTTGGACCCCCGCTATCGCGCGGGTGACGTATCGAGAGCTCGAGCACGGTGACGCGCCTTGACTTCAGCTCGACGGCCTCTCCCGCGCGCGCTCGCTTGTACGCCGCCTTGCCGCCGACCTTCAGCGCTGAGTAGGCGGGCGGCACCTGCTCGATCTCTCCAGTGAAGCGCCGCAGCACCGCCTCGACGTCAGCGACCGTCGGACGAACGTCGCTCCTAGCGACGACTTTGCCTTCCGCATCGAGCGTATCGGTCTCTTCGCCAAAGCCGATGGTGAATTCATAGGCTTTGCTGGCGCCCAGCATGCGCCCGCACAGCTTGGTTGCTTCACCGAGCGCGATCGGCAGGACCCCGCTCGCCAGCGGATCGAGAGTGCCGCCGTGGCCGACCTTGGTTTTCGGCTCGCCGGCCTCGCGCAGGATGCGCTTGACCGCGCTCACCGCCGTGGTCGAGCCGAGGCCGACCGGCTTGTCGAGGATGATCCAGCCGTGGAGCATTCAGACCGGCCATTCGTCCTTCAAAATCGCGAACAGCACCGTGTCGCGCACATGGCCGGTCCAGGTGATCCGGTCGGCGCGGAGCACGCCTTCGCGCACCGCGCCGAGCTTCTTCATCGCCGCCTGGCTGCGGACGTTGCGGATATCGACGCGGAACTCGACGCGGCGGATGCCGCGCTCGAAGGCGCGGGCCAGCATCATGTCCTTGACGCGCTGGTTGAAGCCGGTGCCGCGCAGGTGCGGGCGATAATAAGTGCCGCCGATCTCGAGCGTCTGGCGAGCTTCGTCGATGCCGAGGAAGCTCGACATGCCGGCGAGCTCGTCGCCCTCGAACAGCACGAACGTGCGGTTCCTTTGGGTCGACGTGTAAGCGGCGATGTTCTCATCGAAACCGTCAGGACCGAAATTGTTGGCGTAGATCTGCCAGATCTCGTCGTCTTCGGCGCACGCGGCCTTCAGCGCGTCGCGGTGCTTTTCGGAGAACAGCTCGGCGCGGCAGCCGTCGCCGCTCATCGGCTCGGCCAGCCGGTCGAGAACGATCATTCGCGCTCGAGGTCCTGAGCGACCTTTTCCGAGCGCAGCAGGCGGTCGATATGCGTGCCTTCGTCGAAGCTTTCGTCGGCGACGAACTTTAATTTCGCCGCATATTTCATGCGCACGCGATGGGCGACCTCGCGCTGCAGGTAAGCGGTGTTCTGGCGCAGCGCCTTGAGCACCGCTTCCTCGTCCTGGCCGAGCAGCGGCTTCACGAACACCGTCGCGTGGCGCAGGTCGGGCGACATGCGCACTTCGGTCACGCTGACGAGGTGGCTCTGCAGCGTCTCGTCATGGACGTCGCCGCGCGCCAGCAGCTCGCTCAGCACATGGCGCACCTGCTCGCCGACGCGGAGCAGTCGGACCGAGCGGCCTTCAGCTGTTTCCTGGCGCCGCATGACTTACAGCGTCCGCGCGCGCTCCTCGACCTCGAAGACTTCGAGATTGTCGCCCGGCTTGATGTCGTTGGTGTCGGCCAGCATCACGCCGCACTCGAGGCCCGAGGTGACTTCGGCCACATCGTCCTTGAACCGCCGGAGCGAGCTGATCGTCGTCTTGGAGACGATGACGTCCTCGCGCGTGAGGCGTGCGTTCAGGCCCTTGCGGATCACGCCTTCGAGGACGAGCAGGCCCGCCGCCTTGTCCTTCTTGCCCGCGGGGAAGACCTCGCGGACCTCGGCGCGGCCGACGACCGTCTCGATGATCTCGGGGCCGAGCTCACCGGCCATCGCCGACTTCACCCAGTCGGTGAGGTGATAGATCACGTCATAGTAGCGGAACTCGACCTTGTTGCGCTCGGCGACTTCGCGCGCCTTGGCGTTGGGGCGGACGTTGAAGCCGATGATTGGCGCTCCGCTGGCGCTCGCCAGCGTGACGTCGCTCTCGGTGATCGCGCCGACGCCGGAGTGGAGCACGCGCACCTTGATCTCGTCGGTTGAGAGCCGATTGAGCGCATGGACGATCGCTTCGACCGAACCGTGCACGTCGGCCTTGATGACCAGCGGGAATTCCTTGG
>DATDDW010000328.1:0-2747 GCA_036523615.1 Sphingomicrobium sp. | reverse complement strand
CCAGAAATTTCGCAGCCGCTACCGCTGGCGAAGTTCCTCGGGAAGTTTGGCGAAGATCGCGATCGGCAGCGGCGGCTCTACTTCGCCGACGAAGCCGGCGGCGAGGCGGCAGCGAGCGCATTCAAGCCCGGCGCCGCGCTGATCCTGATCGGGCCCGAAGGCGGATTTACCGACGAGGAGCGTGCTGCGGTTCACGCCGCGCCCAATGCCACCGCGATCTCGCTGGGGCCGCGAATCCTGCGCGCTGAGACGGCCGCGCTGGCCGCGCTTGCCGCTTACATGGCGGTCGCCGGCGACTGGCGCTTATGAGGCGATAAGCCGCAAGCCGCTGGCGCCGGTCGAGGCGCAACGCTACGGGCGCGTTTCGAATGACGACCCGAACCGACGATAGTTACTCGCGGCCGATCGAGACGCGCGCCGACCTGCTATCGGTGTTCGAGCGCGGCGAGAAGCCGCGCGAAGACTGGCGCATCGGCACCGAGCACGAGAAGTTCGTCTACCGCATCGCCGACCATCGCGCGCCGAGCTACGACGAGCCAGGCGGTATCCGCGACCTCTTGAACGGGCTCACCGAGTTCGGCTGGAAGCCGGTCGTAGAGAACGGCAACGTGATCGCGCTTGCGGGGCCGGACGGAAACGTGAGCCTCGAGCCCGCTGGGCAGTTCGAGCTGTCCGGCGCAGCGCTCGAGAACCTCCATCAGACCTGCGCCGAGGCCGCGCGGCATCTGGGCCAGTGCAAGATGATCGGCGATCGTCTCGGCCTCGCCTTCCTCGGCACCGGCATGTGGCCGGACAAAACGCGGGACGAGCTGCCGCGGATGCCCAAGGGCCGCTACGCCATCATGCTCAATTACATGCCCAAGGTCGGCAAGCTTGGCCTCGACATGATGCTGCGCACCTGCACGATCCAGGTGAACCTCGATTATTCGAGCGAAGCCGACATGGTGCGCAAGTTCCGCGTCGGCCTCGCGCTGCAGCCGGTCGCCACGGCGCTGTTCGCCAACTCGCCGTTCACCGAAGGCAAGCCCAACGGCTATAAGAGCTTCCGCAGTCACATCTGGGAGGATACCGACCCCAACCGCACGGGGATGCTGCCGTTCGTCTTCGATGAGGGGTTCGGGTACGAGCGCTACTGCGACTATGCGCTCGACGTGCCGATGTATTTCGTCTTCCGCGACGGGAAATATATCGATGTCGCCGGGCGCAGCTTTCGCGACTTCCTTGCCGGCAAACTCGCCGAACTTCCCGGCGAAAAACCGCGCCTCACCGACTGGACCGATCATCTGTCGACGGCGTTCCCGGAAGTCCGCCTGAAGAGTTTCCTCGAGATGCGCGGCGCCGACGGCGGCCGGTGGAGCCGCATCTGCGCGCTTCCCGCGCTGTGGGTCGGCCTGCTCTACGACGAGCAGGCGCTGGATGCGGCGTGGGAGCTGGTCAGGCACTGGTCGATCGAGGGGCGCGAGAAGCTTCGCCGCGACGTGCCCAAACTCGCGCTCGACGCGTTGACTCCGGATGGCGAGACGATGCGCGAGTTCGCGGCCCGGGTGCTCGACATCGCCGCGGGTGGCCTCACCCGCCGCGCGCGACTCAACAGCGCCGGCGACAACGAGGGCGGGTTCCTCGACCCGTTGCACGACGTGGTGGCAACGGGCATGACCCCGGCCGACCGGCTTCTCGCCAAATACCACAACGAGTGGGGCGGCGACGTCTCACGCATGTATGAGGAGTTCAGCTTCTGATGGACATCCCGACCACGCCGCGCCGCACCCTCTATCCCGAGTTCCAGCCGTACCAGACGGGAATGCTCGACGTCGGCGACGGCCACAGCCTCTATTGGGAGCTGTCGGGCAATCCCGACGGCAAGCCGGTCGTCTTCCTCCATGGCGGTCCGGGCGGCGGCTCCAGCCCCGAGCACCGGCGCCAGTTCAACCCCGAAAAGTACAAGATCCTGGTCTTCGACCAGCGCGGTTGCGGCCGTTCGACGCCCTATGCGAGCCTCGACGCCAATACGACGTGGGACCTGGTCGAGGACATCGAGAAGCTGCGGACTGAGGTGGCCAAGGTCGAGAAGTGGCAGGTGTTCGGCGGGTCCTGGGGATCGACGCTGTCGCTGGCCTACGCGCAGAAATATCCGGAGCGGGCGACCGAGCTGGTGCTGCGCGGGATCTTCCTGTTTGACCAATATGAAATCGACTGGATGTACAAGGAAGGCGGCGCGAGCCAGGTCTATCCCGACAAGTTCGACGAGTTCCTGGCGCCCATTGCGCAATCAGAGCGCGGCGACCTGGTCGAGGCTTATCGCAAGCTGCTGACCAGCGACGACAAGCAGGTGCAGCTCAAGGCCGCCAAGGCATGGAGCAAATGGGAAGGCGACATCGTCACTTTGCTGCCGAGCCCGGCGACGATCCAGCATTTCACGTCGCCAGAAGTGGCGGTCGCCGTAGCGCGCATCGAGAACCATTATATGGCCAACCACGGCTGGCTCGAGGAAGGCCAGCTGCTGCGCGATGCGACGAAGCTGAAGGGCATCCCCGGAGTCATCGTCCAAGGTCGTCACGACACATGCACGCCGCCGATCGCCGCGTGGCGTTTGAAACAGGCATGGCCCGAGGTCGAGCTCAACATCATCCCCGACGGGGGCCATTTGTTCAGCGAGCCCGGAGTCCTCGACGGGCTGATCCGCGCGACCGACCGCTTCGCCGGGGTCTAGTCACTCGCCCGGGTGGTACATCCGCTCGGTGTGGCCC
>DATDDW010000327.1:0-8438 GCA_036523615.1 Sphingomicrobium sp. | reverse complement strand
CCCTTCATCGGATGATTGGTCCCGGCATTGGCGATGAACAGGTCGAGCGGTCCGCCGATCTTGCCGGCGAAGGCGGCCACCTGATCAGCGTCCGAGAGGTCGAGCGGTTCGACGCGGACGCCGAGCGCGTCAAGCTCGGCGCTCGACTGGCGGGCGGTCGCGATGACGTCCCAGCCGTCGGTGGAATATTGGCGTACGAACTCGAGGCCGATGCCGCGGTTGGCGCCGGTGATCAGGACTGTAGGCATGGGCGGCAAACGCGGGCGCGGCCGAAAGGATCAGACGGCAACGCTCAGTGGCACTTGAAGCGCTCGAACGGCTCCAGGCATGAATTGCAGCGCCACTGTGCCTTGCACGGCGTGGCCCCGAAGCGGCTGACCTCTTCGGTGTCGGTCGAGCCACAGAGCGGACAGCTTGCCGTGGCCGCAGGATTGGGCGGAGCGATGCCATAAGCCTGCAGGCGCTCGCGGCCGCGCTCGCTGATCCAGTCGGTGGTCCACGGGGGAAACAGCACCCGTTCGATATAGACGTCAATGAAGCCCGCTTTGTCGAGCGCCTCGCGGATCATCATCTCGATCGCAACGGTCGCCGGGCAGCCGGTATAGGTCGGGCTGATCCGTACCCGCGGCGGGTCCTCGGCGATGCCGCGAACGATGCCGAGATCGGTGATCGACAGCACCGGAATCTCGGGATCGGGAATATCCTCGAGCACGGCCATGATCGCCGTCTTGTCGAGCGCTTTGACCGCAGTGGCCATGACTACAATGTTACACCCGTTCGAGAGCGAGCGCGATTCCCTGGCCGACGCCGATGCACATGGTGGCCAGCGCACGCTTGCCGCCGCTCCGCTGCAGCTCCTCGGTGGCGGTGAGCGCAAGGCGGGCGCCGGACATGCCGAGCGGATGGCCGAGCGCGATCGCGCCGCCGTTGGGGTTCACCTGCGGCGCATCGTCGGGCAGCCCAAGCTGGCGCAGCACGGCGAGGCCCTGGGCAGCGAAGGCCTCGTTCAATTCGATCACGTCGAAATCCCCGATCTTGAGGCCGAGCCGCTTCATCAGCTTCTCGGTCGCCGGGGCCGGACCGATGCCCATGATCCGCGGCGGCACGCCGGCGACGGCCGCGCCAAGCACGCGCGCCTTGGGCGTGAGCCCGTTGCGCTTTGCCGCCTCTTCCGAGGCGATGATCAGCGCGGCGGCGCCGTCATTGACCCCTGAGGCGTTCCCGGCGGTCACCGTACCGTCCGCGCGGACGATCGGCTTCAATTTCGCCAACGCTTCGAGGCTCGTCTGCCGCGGGTGCTCGTCCTTGTCGACAATGACCGGATCGCCCTTGCGCTGCGGGATTTCGACCGCGACGATCTCCGCGGCAAGGCGGCCGTTCGCCTGCGCCTTCGCCGTCTTCTCCTGGCTGCGCAGCGCGAACGCATCCTGGTCGGCGCGCGAAATCTGGAACTCCTGCGCGACATTCTCGGCCGTGCTCGGCATGGTGTCGTCGCCGTAGGCGTCTTTCATCTTGGGATTGACGAACCGCCAGCCGATGGTGGTGTCGTAAATCTCCGCCTTGCGGTCAAACGCATGCTCCGCCTTGGGCATGACAAACGGCGCGCGGCTCATGCTTTCGCTGCCGCCGGCGATGATCAGATCGGACTCGCCGCCGCGGATCGCGCGTGCGGCCATGGCGACCGCGTCGAGGCCCGAGCCGCACAGGCGGTTGAGCGTCATGCCGCCCGAGCTGTCGGGCAGCCCGGCGAGCAACCCCGCCATGCGCGCAAGGTTGCGATTGTCCTCCCCCGCCTGGTTGGCGCAGCCGAGGATCACGTCGTCGAGCTCGGCCCAGTCGACCCTGGGGTTGCGGTCGATCAGCGCCTTGATCGGGATCGCCGCGAGGTCGTCGCCGCGCACCGGCGCGAGCGCGCCGCCGTAGCGGCCGATCGGCGTCCTCACATAGTCGCAGATATAGGCTTCGGTCAGAGCACGCCCCTGCGCATCTGGTCGAGCTCGATGCTCTCGAACAAAGCCTTGAAATTGCCTTCGCCGAAGCCCTCGTTGCCCTTGCGCTCGATGATTTCGAAGAAGATCGGCCCGATCACGTTCTTGGTGAAGATCTGCAGGAGCAAGCCCTGGCCCTCGGTCGGCGCGCCGTCCATCAGGATCGCGCGCTTCTTCAATTCGGCGATGTCTTCGCCGTGGCCCTGGACGCGTTCGGGCAGCAGCTCGTAATAAGTGTCGGGCGTATCCTGAAACTCGATCCCGCGGCCGCGGATGATGTCGACCGCCTCATAGATGTTCGAGGTGCCGAGCGCGATGTGCTGAATCCCCTCACCCTTATACTCGCGCAGGAACTCCTCGATCTGGCTCTTGTCGTCCTGGCTCTCGTTCAAGGGAATGCGGATCTTGCCGCACGGCGAGGTCATCGCCTTCGAGAAAAGGCCGGTCTGCTTGCCCTCGATGTCGAAGTAGCGGATCTCGCGGAAGTTGAAGAGCCGCTCGTAGAATTCGGCCCAGACGGCCATCCGGCCGCGGTGCACATTGTGAGTCAAATGGTCGACGTAGGTGAGGCGGCTGTCGAGCTCGGCGAGGCGCTCGGGGGCGTCGGGGAGGAAGTCGAAGTCGACCTCGTAGATCGAGCCTTTGTCACCATAAGCGTCGACGAAGAACAGGCGCGAGCCGCCGATGCCCTCGATGGCAGGTATGTCCATCTCGCCCTGGGCGACGTCGACGGTGACGGGCGTCGCGCCAAGGCGGACGGCGCGCTCGAAGGCGGCCTTGGCGTCCTTGACGCGGAAGGCCATCGCGCAGGCGCTGGGGCCGTGGTCGCGCGCATAATGTTCGGCGTAGCTCTCCGGCTCGGCGTTGATGATGAAGTTGATCTCGCCCTGGCGGTGGAGGGTCACGTCCTTGCGCTTGTGCTTCGCCACTGCCGGAAAGCCCATCTTGGTGAACAGCTCGCGCAGCAGGGCCGTATCGGGAGCGGTATATTCGACGAACTCGAAGCCGTCGGTGCCCATCGGATTGTCGAGGCCGAGGACGCTCTTTTCCTCGGCAATCTGGGTGGCCATCGGTTAATGCTCCTTCGCGGCCCAACTGCTCCCGCAAGGGCGGCATTTCAAGGGAGGCGAGGATGGACACACCCGACGGCTGGACGCTCGAAGACGGCGGCAAAGCGCTGGTGCGAGAGTTCAAGTTCAAGGATTTCAACGAAGCGTTCGGCTTCCTCGCGCGCGTCGCCCTGCACGCCGAGAAGGCCGACCACCACCCCGAATTCACCAGTGTCTGGAACCGCGTCGACTTCCGCCTGACCAGCCACGATGCCGGTGGAGTCACCGACCGCGACATTCGGCTTGCCGAGGCGATCAACAGCCTCGCCGGTTAACCATCTCCCGCAATGAAATGGCAGCGCGCGCAGAGGAAGATCGCTTTCCGTCAGCGTCGCTGACGTGCCCAATGGTTAATCGGGAGGGGCAGATGAAACATTTAACGAAACTTCTCCGCTGCCAGCGCGGCGCCAATGCGATCGAATATGCTCTGGTAGCGTCGCTCATCTCGATCGCGGCGATCGTCGGGATGAACAACCTGGGGAACAACATCACGACGATGTACAACAACGTCTCCAACCACCTGTGAGGCGGCTGGAGCCTTCGCGGACATTGATCGTTCACGTGCGGACTGCCATAGAGGAAGCGATGAGCCGCACGTTCGCCATCAGCAGCTATTATTATCCCGACGAGGTTGGGACCGGCTGACGCGCGCCTAAGCGACAGACGACCAACCTCCCCACCCGCCAGAGACAATCTCGGCGGGTTTTTTATTGCCGCTAGAAGGACGAGAGAAATGCTCCACCGAGCCACCGCCACCAAGCAGCGACCCTGCGGCTGGCAGGACTATGTCGTGTCGCAGGAATGGGAGTCGTTCACCAATGACGACCACGCGGTATGGGACCTGTTGTTCGCACGGCAGGTGGACTTGCTGGGCACGCGAGTCGTCACGCCATTCCTCGAGGGCATTGATCTCCTCCGCCTCTCGCATCCCGGCGTGCCCGACCTCGAGAGCCTGAACGCGATCCTCGAGCCGCGCACCGGCTGGCGCACGGTGGCGGTCGCGGGCCTGGTGCCCGACGAAATTTTCTTCGCCATGCTCAGCGAACGCATATTTCCGGTCGGCAATTTCATCCGCAAGCGCGAGGAGCTCGACTACCTCGAGGAGCCGGACTGTTTCCACGACATGTTCGGTCATATCCCGATGCTCGCGCACCACGATTATGCCGAGATGACCCGGCACATCGGCGAACTCGGCACGGCGGCGATCGGCGCCGGCGAAGGACACCGCGCCGCGCGGCTCTACTGGCACAGCGTCGAGTTCGGGTTGGCGAATGAAGACGGGGAGCTCAAGATCCTCGGTGCGGGCCTCGCGTCGAGCTTCGGCGAATCACACTTCAGCCTCGAGAGTGACGGGGTCGAGCGGTTGCCCTTCTCGGTCGAGCGGGCGGTCAACACGCCGTACAAGCACGACGCGTTCCAGCCGCGCTACCTCGTCTCCAAATCGCTCGAGATCACTATCGGCGAAATCCTCGCTCTGAGCCCGCAGGAGCTGCTGGCGCTCTAGCCGGCCCGTTGGGCAGCACCAGGTTCAGATACACCGCCTCCAGCGCGACGCGCTGGGCATCCTCCTCGGGCACGATGCCGGCGGCGTGGCCGCCTTCGATCGCCTCGGCGTAGAAGAATTTGTCGCCGCATTGCTCGAGCTTGGCGGCGAGCTTGCGCGCATGGCCCGGATGCACGCGGTCGTCGCGGGTCGAGGTGTAGATGAACGGCACCGGATATTTCACGCCGCACTTGAGCGTCTGGTAGGGCGAATATTTGCTGATGTAGGCCCACTCGGCGGGCACGTCGGGGTTGCCATACTCGCCCATCCACGAAGCGCCGGCGAGCAAGTGCGAGTAGCGCTTCATGTCGATGAGCGGCGAACCGATGATTGCGCCGCCCCACAGGTCAGGCCGTTCGGTGATCGCCACCGCCGCCATCAGACCACCGTTCGAGCGGCCGGAGACCGCCAGCCGCCCCTTCTGGGTCACCCCTCGCGCGATCAGGTCCTGAGCGACGGCGAACAGGTCCTCATAAACCTCCTGCCGCTTGGCCTTGAGCACCGACGTGTGCCAGTTGGGCCCATATTCCCCGCCGCCGCGGATGTTGGCGAGCACATAAGCGTTGCCCTGCTGCACCCAGAACAGGCCGAGCGGCCCCGAGCGATAGGGCTCGTGCACCAAATAGCTCGGCGTCTGCGCGAGCTCGAACCCGCCATAGGCGTGCATCAGCACCGGCACCGGCACCGTTACATCCTTCCGGTGGACGAGGAAGTAGGGGATTTTGGTGCCGTCCGGCGAAGTGGCGAAATGCTGCTCGACCACCATGTTCGAGGCGTCGAACTGCGGCGGCAGCGCCTGGATCGGCGCCGGCGCCGCGCCGGGCTCGACGCGGAACAAGGTCGGCGGGGTGAGCATCCCTTCCGCCGTGGCGAAGGCGAGGTCGGCGGTCGACGCGGTCGCGTTCAGGTGCACGGTCGACTTGTCGGGCAGCGCCACTGGGACGCCGCTCCAGGTGCCGTCGGCAGCTCGCGTGAGAGCGGTCAGACGGCCGGAGACGTCATCGAGATATTTGACCCACAGCTTCGAGCGGCTGGCCGAATCCTGTTCGACCGCCTGGTGCTCGTTGGGGACGAACACCGTCTCGATGGCTGGCTGCCTGCCCGCCAACAGCTCGGGAATCGAGTAAGCCACGAGCGCGCCCGCGGGATGGCCCTGCCACGCAGTCTTGAGCGAGGCGATGACCCGGCCGTCGAGCACGTCATCGATCGTGGCGTCTTCCGGCAGCGGCGTGGGAATGAGCCGTCCGTCGGGCGCGATGTGGCTGATCTTGGAATGATAGAAGTCGATCGCCCGATCGACGATCGGCCAGGTGCGCTGGCCGTCGACGAGGGTGGTCGCTCGGACGGAGACGTCGCTCTTCACCCCTTCCGCGATGGTCGTCGCTGCCGTCAACGGTGTGCCGCGCCGCCACAGCTTCGTGATCCGCGCATAGCCCGAATCGGTCAGCGTGCCGGGCCCGAAGTCGGTGCCGATGAACAGAGCATCGGGGCCAGCCCATGCCACTTCAGTCTTCGCGTTCGGAAGGAAGAAGCCGCCGGGAATGAAAGCCGCCTTGTCGAGATCGAACTCGCGCACTTCGACCGCGTCGCCGCCGCCGTTCGACAGGCTGACCATGCAATCGACGTAGGCCGGCGACAGGCAGGTCGCGCCCTTGAACACCCACTTCTTGTTGTCCGCCTTGCTCATCGCGTCGATGTCGAGGAACGTTCGCCACTTCGGCTTGCCGGCGGCGAAATCGGCGAGCAACGACACCCGCCAGATGCCGCGCGGATGCTGCTCGTCCTGCCAGAAGTTGAGCACTTTATCGCCGAGGATCGCGTCGGGCTCGGCGATCTTCTGACTGGTCGAGAGCAAGGCGAGCGCCTTCGCGCGATAATCCGCAAACCCCGGCTGTTTCTCGAGCACCGCAAGAGTCGCCGCGTTCCAGCCCTTGGCCTTGGCCAGCGCGCGGGCGCCGTCGACCTGTTCGAGATAAAGGTTCGGATCCGCCGCGAGCGCCGCCGCAGCGGCCGGCGCCGCCGCCAGCGTAACCATCACCAAAGCACTCGCCAGTCTAAGCATCGACAATCGCTCCCTCTCTCCAGCCCGGCCGCCGCTATCGCGCCTCGCAATGACAGTCGAGAGCGCTATAGCGAACGGCATGGTGGAGACGACCAAGGGCGAATATCGCAGCGGGCACGATCCCCGAACGCTGCGCGACGCCCTCGGCTGCTTCGCCACCGGAGTCACCGTCGTCACCTGCCTCGATGAGGGCGAAAGGCCGGCGGGGATCACGGTCAACAGCTTCACCTCCGTGTCGCTCGACCCGCCGCTCCTCCTCGTCTGCCTGCACAAGATGGCGGCGAGCGCCACGTCGTTGATCGAGGCGTCGCATTTCGCCATCAACGTGCTGCAGACCGGCCAGCAGCCGGCGTCGATCACTTTCTCCACGCGGGTCGAGGACCGCTTCGGCAGCACCCCTTGGGCATGCGGCGAAGCAGGTGCCCCGATCCTCAACGAGTCGCTGTGCGTGTTCGAGTGCGAGCGCTTCGCCGTTTACGATGGCGGCGACCATCACATCCTGGTCGGCAGAGTGGTGAAGGCGAGCTTCGATGCCGGCCTCGACCCTTTGCTATTCTTCCGCGGCCGCTACCGCCGGTTGCACTTCGACTAGCTTAGGCTAGGCACTCGGCGCATGCTGGCGTTGGATTTCATCAAGGCCAACCGCGAGACGGTCGAGCGCGCGATCCGCGACAAGGGCGTCCAGTTGGACCTCGATCGGCTGCTGACGCTCGACGCCGAGATTCGGGCAAGCAAGACCGAGATCGAGGCGCTGCGGGCCGAGCGGAACGCGGTGAGCGCGAAGTTCAAAGATGCGACGCCGGAAGAGAAGGCGGAGCTCGGGCGGAAGGCGAAAGAAGCAGGCGCTCGCGCTTCGGCGCTCGAAGGCGAGCTCGGCGAGAAGGAAGCGGCGCTCAAAGCGCTGATGCTCGAGCTGCCTGGAATCCCCTACGAAGGCGCGCCGGTAGGTCCCGACGAGAGCTTCAACGAGGTCATCCGCACCGTCGGCGAGCCGCCGAAGTTCGGCTTCGAGCCGCTCGACCATGTCGCGCTCATCGAGAAGAACGACTGGGCGGACCTGTCGCGCATTACTCAGGTGTCCGGCAGCCGCACCTATTGCCTGAAAGGGCGGCTGGCGCTGCTCGAGACCAAGCTCATGGCCTGGGCGCTGGAGAAGATCGCGGGCGCCGGGTTCACGCCGATCACCGTCCCGGCGATCGCGCGCGAGCAGGCCTTCCTCAACCAGGGGCAGTTCCCTGGCCACCGCGAAGAAACCTACGAGCTGCCCAACGACGATTTGTGGCTCGCGGGCACAGCCGAGGTGGTGCTGACCTCGCTCCATTCGGGCGAGATCATCGAGGCCGACAAGCTCCCGATCCTCTACGCCGGATACTCGCCCTGCTTCCGGCGCGAGGCTGGAAGCGCCGGCAAGGACGTGCGCGGGCTGCTTCGCGTCCACCAGTTCGCCAAGGTCGAGCAATATGTGATCTGCGAGGCGGACGAGGGGCAGTCGGCCGAGTGGCACGCGAAGCTGCTCGACCTTGCCGAGCAACTGCTCCAGGCGCTCGAGATCCCCTACCAGGTGGTCGAGACCTCGACCGGGGACATGGGGCTTGGCAAATACCGGATGAACGACATCGAGAGCTGGGTGCCGAGTCTCGGCAAATATCGCGAGACCCACAGCTGCTCGACGCTGCACGACTGGCAGGCGCGGCGGGCGAACATCCGCTATCGCGGCGGCGACGGAAAGGTGCGCT
>DATDDW010000326.1:0-5860 GCA_036523615.1 Sphingomicrobium sp. | reverse complement strand
CGTCGACCTGCTGCTCAAGGGCATCGCCGCGGATGGGCTGTGGGCGCTCGAGCGGCTGACGTCGCTCGCGCTGGGCCAGCGCCTCGCGCGGCTCTCGCTCGACCATGGGCTTGGGCCGGAAACCCTGTACGAGCCGGAGCCGGCGACCGTGACGCTGTCGGGGATCGCCGTCGCCTTTCCCGTCGGCGCTTTCCTCCAAGCGACCGTCGATGGAGAAGCGGTGCTGGTTGCGGCGGTGCGCAAGGCGGTCGGGGAGGGCGGCAGCGTCGCCGACCTGTTCGCCGGCCTCGGCACCTTCGCGCTGGCGGTCACGGCGAGCTACGCCTGCGAAGCCTCGCGCGACGCCGCTGCGGCGCTCAAGCGCGCTGCGCCGCGAATGACCGTCGAGCATCGCGATCTTTATCGCCGACCGCTGGATGACGCGGAGCTCAAGCGCTTCGACGCCGTGGTCCTCGACCCGCCGCGCGCCGGAGCGGCCGAGCAGGTGAGGGCGCTCGCCGGCTCAGCCGTCGCTCGCATCGCTTATGTCAGCTGCAATCCCGCGACCTTCGCGCGCGATGCACGGATGCTCGTCGACGGCGGCTATTCACTCGACTGGGTGCAGCCCGTCGGCCAGTTCCGCTGGTCGACCCACGTCGAGCTCGCCGCCTGCTTCAGCCGATGATCCCGCAATCGTGCAGGATCCGGAAGCCGGCGTGCACCGTCAGCCCAAGCAGGCACAGCGAAGCGAGGATCCAGAAAATGAACCGGTAAAGCACGATGTTCACGGTGCACTGGATCAGGCTGTGCAGGACCCGAAAGCCGACATAGCCCCAGGCGAGCCAATAATTGATCCCGCTGCCGAAATTCATCAGCGCGAGGGTGATCGCGATCGCGTAGAAGATCGTCGGCTGCTCGAGCAAATGGTTGTAATTGTGCGCCTTCCACTGCGCGGAAGGATCGGCGCGGCCTTCGAGGTCGTTGCCGCGAAATCCCGCCCCCATGTTCGAGAAGTTGATCCCCAATCTGCGGAACTCGGCGCCGCGGATGATCACCATCCAGATTTGCACCACCAGCGTCCAGGCGACGAGCGCCACGACAGGCGCGAGAATTGGGCTGTAGCTGTGCATCGACGTCCCCCCTTTCGTCATCCCCGCGGGAAGCGGGGATCTGCCTTCTACCAAGAAAAGGGGATCCCGGATCAAGTCCGGAATGACGATTGAATGCGGCTAATCGAACAGCTTGGCGAACCGGCGCTTCTCGCGCTCGCGCCAGGCGCCGCGGTGCCAGGCGTCGGATGCGAGCAGCGGCAGCACGCTGGTGGCCTCGGCGAAGACCATCTGCTCCATCGCCGTCGATACCTTGCCCCAGCTCGCCGCTTCCTGGAGCGTCGAGGATGAGCAGGCGCCGTCGCGCACGTCGGCGACCGTGATCTGCACCGCATATTTGTGCACCTCGACATCGTCGTGGCCGAGGATTTCCGCACAAACCACAGTGTCTTGCGTGAAGTTCTTCGGGACGCCGCCGCCGATCATCAGCAAGCCCGTGGTTCCGGCCTTGATCTTGATGTCGGTGAGCTCGCGGAAGTCGGCGATGCTGTCGAGCGTCATGTAATGACCGCCGCGCTTCATCGCGTCGACCTGGTGCTTGACCAGGCCAAAGCCCGCGGAGCTGTCGGTGAAGGCCGGACAGAAGATCGGCACGTCATGCTCATAGGCGAGCTGGACGAGGCTGCCCGGCTTCTTCGCGTTGCCCTGGCTCAGCCATTTGCCCATCTCGCGGATAAAGGCGCGGCTGGAATAGGGGCGCGGCTCCAGGCTGTCGGCAATGGCGCTGATCGTGTGGTCGCAGTCCTGCAGCTGCTCTTCGTCGATGTAGGTGTCGTAGATGCGGTCGATATAGAGCGATCTCAGCGTATCATCGTCAGGAATTTCATTGGCTTGGTAGTGTTTGTGACCAAGCGCTTCGAAGAAATCCATGTCGACGATCGTCGCGCCCGTGGCGACGATCGCGTCAACCATGTTCGAGCGGACGAGCTCGGCGTAGAGGTCCATGCAGCCGCCGGCCGAGGTCGAGCCGGCGATCACCAGGATCACCGAGCAGGCGGGGTCCTCGAGCATCGTGT
This sequence comes from Sphingomicrobium sp., assembly GCA_036523615.1. Classification (GTDB taxonomy): domain Bacteria; phylum Pseudomonadota; class Alphaproteobacteria; order Sphingomonadales; family Sphingomonadaceae; genus Sphingomicrobium. The sequence continues at coordinate 3,756 of DATDDW010000326.1, read as the reverse complement.
TGTAGATCTTCGTCGCGCGCGCGAGGTCGCGGCTGGTGAAACTCATGTGGCCCATGGCTTCGACGATCGGCCGCGCGTCGAACTTGGTGATGTCGATATGCTCGACCGGGGTCGACAGCAGCTCCTGCTTGCGCGTGTCGTTGACCTTGCTGCGGTCGATCAGCTCTTCGGTGGTCATCATTCGCTCCAATCATGACTGTTCCCCGGCGAAAGCCGGGGTCCAGGTGTCGTTTGTTTGGGCTGGGCTCCGGCCTACGCCGGAGCACAGGCAATTTAAAGTTTCGCGGCCTTCGAGCGCGTCACCTTGCGCGAACCCGCGTACAGGCTGGCCATCGGCTCGTCCTCAACGATCTCGGTGCTGACGTCGCCAAAGCCGTTGAAGCCCGTGCGCATCGCGCAGCCGTATGCGCCGAGCATCCCGATCTCGATGAAATCGCCGGCGGCGACATCGGCGGGAAGCTCGAACGGCCCGGCCATGCGGTCGAGGTCGTCGCATGTCGGCCCATAGAAGCTGAACTGCATCGGACGCACCCGCGATGGGGTGTCGCGAAGCAGCTTCACCGGATAGCGCCAGCCGACGTGCGCCGCGTCGAACAGCGCGCCGTACGCCCCGTCGTTGATGTACAGCTCGTTGCCGCGGCGCTTCTCGACGCGCACGAGGAGGCTGGCATATTCAGCGCACAAGGCGCGGCCGGGCTCGCACCACAATTCGGCGGAATAGCTGATCGGCAGGGCCTCGAACCCGGCATGGATGACGGCGAAATAGGTCTCTAGGGGCGGCGGCTCCATACCCGGATAGATCGACGGGAAGCCCCCGCCGACGTCCACGATGTCGACTGTGACCGCAGCCTCGACGATCGCATCGCGCACGCGCGCCAGCGCATCGGCATAAGCTGCCGGGCTCATCGCCTGGCTGCCGACGTGGAAGCAGATGCCCAAGGCGTCCGCCGCCTGGCGCGTAGCCATCAGAAGCGCCTTCATTTCAGCCGGTTCGGCGCCGAACTTGGCGGCAAGCGGGTGCTTCGCATGATCCGAGCTGACGCGGATGCGGACGAGAAGGTTCAAGTCCGTGGCCGAGTTCGTCGCGCGCAGGATTTTTTCGAGCTCGTCCATCGTGTCGAGCACGAAGGTCTTAACCCCGTGCGTGAAATAGGCCTCGGCAATCACCTCCTCGGCCTTCACGGGGTGCATGAAGCACTGAACGGCGTCCGGCAGAGTCTCAGCGATCAGCCGGACCTCGGCGATCGACGCGACGTCATAGTGGGTGACGCCGGCGTCCCACAGGATGCGCAGCAGCTCGGGCGAGGGATTCGCCTTGACCGCGTAGAGCGAGCGGCCGGGAAATTTCTCGACGAAGAACCGCGCCGCCCGCCGCGCCGCATGCGGGCGCAGCAACGTGACCGGCTCGACCGGGCGAAGCCTGGCGATGTCGGCGCCCGTGCGGACGCCACTCTGCGTGGAAGCTAGCCCCAGCGGGCGATGATGCTTGTGCAACTCAAGGGACCTCCAACAGGTACGTTTCGACAAGGGCTGCCTTGCGGTTGGAAGTCCCATGGGGCAGCGGGGCGGGATATATGTGTGGGGGCCGGCTCTGTAAAGATTTTTTGGCCGTCGACGCAGGATTTGCGTCCAGTATGTCGCTGATCTGCAACGCTTAATCGAACAGGTGAAATATCAACCGCTTAGCATCTTATCCCCAAGTGACACGTGAAGACGTCGTCGAAGCGGGCCGGCGCATCGCCGGCATGGTGGAGACTACACCGCTGATCGAGAGCGAAGTGGCCGGGACCCGGCTGTGGCTCAAATGCGAGTGCCTGCAGACCGGCGGCGCCTTCAAGCTGAGGGGAGCGACCAACCGGCTGCTGCAGCTTTCGCCGCAAGAGCGCGAGCGCGGCGTCGTCGCTTTCTCGTCGGGCAATCACGCCCGCGGCGTGGCCATCGCCGCCCGGCGGCTTGGCATCCGCGCGATCATCGTCATGCCGTCCGACGCACCGCAGGTGAAGATCGAGGGCACGCGCAGCGAGGGCGCCGAGATCATCTTCTACGACCGGCGCCGCGACAGCCGCGAGGAGATCGCCGCGAAAATCTCTTCCGAGACCGGCGCGACGGTCGTGCCGAGCTTCGATGATCCTGCGATTGTCGCCGGCCAGGGGACCGTCGGGCTCGACATCCTCGAGCAAATGCCAGTCGCGCCGACACAGATCGTCGTCCCCTGCGGCGGGGGCGGGCTGGCGTCGGGCATCACGCTGGCGGTGCCGGAGGCGGAGATCGTCATCGTCGAACCTTGGGGCTGGGACGACATGGCGCAATCGCTCCGCCGCGGCGAGATCGTGCCCGTCGCAGCCGACGCGCCGGCGAGCTTCTGCGACGCGCTGCTGACCCCCTGCGTCTCGCCGATCACCTTCGGCATCCTTCAGCAACGCAACGCCCGCGCGCTCTCCGTAACTGACAGCGAAGCCGCGGCGGCAGTGCGCTTCGCGTTCGAGCGGCACGGGCTCACGGTCGAGCCGGGCGGAGCGGTCGGCCTCGCAGCCTTGCTCGCGGGCAAGGTCGCTCCGAGCGAGGCGACGGTAGTCGTGCTGTCGGGCGGAAATGTGGATCCGGCGCTTCACGCGCGGATCATCAACGAAGCGGCTTAGGCGACGTTGCGGGTCTTATATTCGCCCGGATCGACGTGGACGGGGCTCGAGCGCTCGACCGCCTGCGTCAGCTCCTCGAGCTCGGCGGCCAAAGTCTTGAGCTCGCCCACGAGGAAGCGGCGCTCGCCCTCGGCGACATGCTCGGCGGAATCAATGAGCGTGTCGAGCATCATCGCGATGCACGGCAGGATCGTTTCCTCGATCCGCTCGAACGCCTCCTCGAGACGCACCTGCTCATCGCGCTTGGGCATGGCGCCAATGTGGACCATCTTGGTTAAGTCTTGGTGAAATAGGCCGCGGAAATGGAGAAATTTTCGTCAGTTGCGATGGCCTTCGCGATGATCGCCGCCTTCCTCCTGATCGGCGGCGGAGTGAAGCTGTCGCTGTCTCGTCAGACGCGCCTGCGCGGCCTCCTGATGATCGTCGCCGGGGCGGTGATCGTCATGAACGTGATGATCTGGACGGTATAGCCGGCTTCACCGGATCGGTGGCGAGCCGCATGTCGAGATATTCGTCGACCAGCTTCATCAGCTGGTCGAGCTCGTTGGCGAAGAAATGGTTCGCGCCGGGGATCACCTCATGATGGATGGTGATGTGGCGCTGGGTCCTGAGCTTATCGACGAGCTTCTGGACGGCACTTGGCGTGACGACCTCGTCCGCCTCGCCCTGGATGATGATTCCCGAGGAGGGGCAGGGCGCGAGGAAGCTGAAGTCGTACATATTGGCCGGCGGAGCGATCGAAATGAACCCGCGGATCTCGGGCCGGCGCATCAGGAGCTGCATGCCGATCCATGCGCCGAAGCTGACTCCGGCGACCCAGGTGGTCTCCGCCTCCGGATGAATCGATTGGACCCAGTCCAGGGCAGAGGCGGCATCGCTTAGTTCGCCGATGCCGTTGTCGAACACGCCCTGGCTCTTGCCCACGCCGCGGAAGTTGAAGCGCAAGGTCGCAAAGCCGCGGCGAACGAACGTCTGGTAAAGCAGCTGGACGATTTTGTTGTTCATCGTCCCGCCCGCTTGCGGGTGTGAGTGAAGGATCAGCGCGACGGGCGCTCGCGGGCGGTTGCCGGGGTGGAAACGGCCTTCGAGGCGCCCCTCGGGGCCGGGGAAAATGACT
>DATDDW010000325.1:0-3709 GCA_036523615.1 Sphingomicrobium sp. | reverse complement strand
GCGATGCACTTCGCCTCGGGCCACAGCGCCAGCGCGGCGAAGGCGAGCAGCCCGGTGCCCGTGCCGATATCGGCGATATTGGCGAAATCCGCGCCCGCGCGCTCGAGCTCGTCCAAGGCGGCAAGGCAGCCGCTGGTCGTCGCGTGCTGCCCGGTGCCGAACGCGAGGCTCGCGTCGATCTCGAACGCGAGCAGCTCCGGGGGCGCGGTCCGGTACATCGGCGTGTGGACATAGAAGCGGCCGGCGCGGATCGGCGGCAACCCCGCCTGGCTCATCGACACCCAGTCGGCCTCGCCAAGCTCCTCGATCTTGGGCTCGCCCGAGCCGAGGCGGGCGAGCGTGTCGAGCTCCTCGGCCGTCGGCGGGTGCTCGAGATAGGCGTGGATCAGCCAATTGTCGGGCTTGGTGGAATCCGGCTCGTCGGCGACGAGCACCGCGTCCGGCAGAAGCTCGTCACCCTCGGCAATAGCTTCGCCCTGCGCTCGCGTGCAGGGCACGGTCACGCGCCAGCTCACCTTACGTAGCTTGCTCCGTTGACGTCGACGATGCTGCCCGTGGCCGATGGCGGCGCGTCGATCGCCAGCCAGCGGATCACTTCGGCGACCTCGTCGGTCGTCGCCACCCGGCCGAGCGGAATATCGGCGACGATCTTCTTGCCGCCGCGGCCGGCGAGATATTCGTCGGTCATTTCCGAGACGGTAAAGCCGGGCGCGACGGCGAAGCACAAGATGCCGTCGGCGGCATAGCCGCGGGCGATCGTCTTGGTCATGCTGACCAGCGCGCCCTTCGACGCCGCATAATGCCAGTGCTGCGGCGAATCGCCGCGAAAGGCCGCTCGGCTCGAGATGTTGATGATTCGACCGGGAATCCCGAGGTCGAGGAATTGCGAGACAGCGAGCTTGCTGAGATCGGCAGCGGCCTCGAGGTTGATTCTCAGCGTGCGCTGCCACGCGGCGTGCCATTCATCGTCTGCCGCATTGTCGGCGACTGCTTCGTAAATCCCGGCATTGTTGACGAGGACGTCGATCTGACCGTCGAGCTCCTCAAGCGCGGTCTCCCAGATCCTACGCGGAGCCTCCGGGTCGGTGAGGTCGCCGGCGATGAGCTCGTCGCTGCCCAGCGTGGAATGGCCGCGCACTTCATGGCCGGTCCTCTTGAGCAGAGCATAGGCCGCCGCGCCGATACCGCGGCTGGCGCCGGTGATGAGGATGTTCATGGAGCTGGGCCCTAGCCCAACTCGTCACCCCCGCGAAAGCGGGGGTCCCGCTTTACGCGGCCATGCCGTTGACGAACGCCTTGGCCGTCGACTTGAAGCTCGAGATCTGCTCGGAGAAGCGGCCGAAGCCCTGCTCGACCTGGTCGATGTCCTTGGCGACATTTTCGGTGTCGCTGCGGATCGCGGCGATGGTCGAGCTCATCGAATCGGCGGCAAGCGCGGTCTCGTCGACGGCGGCAGTGATCATCGTCACCGTCTGCGCCTGAAGCTCCATCGCTTCGCGGATGCGGTCGGCTGAGGTCTGCACTTCCTCGACGGTGCCCTGGATCGAACCGTTGGCGTCGACCGTCTGGCGGGTCGCCTGCTGGATCGCGGTGATCTTGGCGGTGATGTCGTCGGTGGCCCGAGCGGTCTGCGAGGCGAGGCTCTTCACCTCCTGCGCGACGACGGCAAAGCCGCGGCCGGCATCGCCCGCGCGCGCCGCCTCGATGGTGGCGTTGAGCGCCAGCAGGTTGGTCTGCCCGGCGATGTCGCGGATGAGGCTGAGGATCGATTCGATCGCTTCCACGTGCGCCGAAAGCGCCTGGCTGACCTTCACCGCCTGGCTCGCCTGGTCGCCGGCGCGCGTGGCAACGTCGGCGGCGACCTCGACCTCGGCCCGGGCGTCCTCGATCGCCCGGATCAGGCCGGCGGCGGTCTGCGCGGCTTCGCGCATGGCGACCGCCGATTGCTCGGCGGCGGCGGCGACTTCGCTGGTCTTGCCCAGCATCCCGCGCGCCGAAGCGGCGGTCGAGCGGGTGCGCTCGGTCAGCGCCTTCGACTGCTCGGTGCTGGCGCGCACCAGCTCGGCGACGCGGCGCTCGAACTGCTCGCTCTCGCGGCCGCGCTGGTCGGCGGCCTCGATCGCCTCGAGCAGGGCGACCTGCGCGAGGATGATGTCGGTCTCGATGACGTCAAGCCGGTAATAGGCGGCCATGCAGCTCGCCAGCCGGCGCGGGTCGCTTTCATAATGCTCGGCGAGATCGGCGAAGACGCGGTTCGCGATCTGGATCCGGTCGGCGATATAATCGGGGATCGATGTGTGGTTGCGGAAGATGTCACGGCCATATTCGGCAATCGCCTGGACCCAGGAGGGATCGACGTTGCCCGAATAGAGTTGGGCGTAGCGGTGGGCGCGCTCCGGGCCGAACTGTCCGCGGATCTCGTCGACGACGAAGTCGAGCGCGCGCTCCTTGAACAGCTCGATGTCACGCTCGAGCGACCCGTCGGCATTATAGGCCTCGAGCCTCGAGCTCACCTGCTGGTCCGTCAGCCGCGCCAGCTGCCCACTCTCGCTCATCCCACTGCTCTCCGTCACTTGTCTTGCCGTCCCGCTGGACTTGTTGTCGATGCTCTTGCCCCGGCAATGGTTAAGAGCCGGTTAGGGGTGATCCAGAAACTTGCCTGTGGCGGGGTCGCGCCTTAAGCGGGCGCCATCGTTGCCGCTGCCGGCAATCACCCAAGGGAAGCAAGGCTGGGATGGCCACAAATTCACGCCCGCTCTCGCCGCACCTCAGCATCTGGCGCTGGGGACCGCACATGGCGGTGTCGATCCTCCACCGTGTCACCGGCGCCGGGCTGGCGATCGTCGGCCTCGCGATCCTCACCTGGTGGCTGAGCGCGATCGCCGGAGGCGCCGACGCCTACGCCAAGTTCGAAGCTGCGCTTAACTACCGTGTCCTTCACGTCCCGCTGATGCTGGTCCTGTTGATCGGCCTCACCTGGGCCTTCTTCCAGCACCTGCTTTCCGGCATCCGCCACCTGGCGATGGACAGCGGCGCGGCGTTCGAGCTCGGCGTCAACAAGACCTTCGCCATCCTGACCATCGTCGGATCGATCCTGCTGACCGCCTTGCTCTGGGGGTGGCTGCTGGGGGTGCGGCCATGAGCCTCGGCGACAGCGCGTCGCCGCTGGGCAAGGCGCGGGGCTTAGGGGCCGCGCGCGAAGGCGGCGAGCATTGGCTGACCGAGCGCGTGACCAGCATCGCTCTGCTCCTCCTCGGCAGCTGGTTTGTCGCTTCGCTGCTGCTGCTCCCGGGCCTCGACCAGCACACGCTCGTCGAATGGCTGAGAGCCCCGACTGGCGCCGTGCCGATGGCGCTGTTCGTCATCGTCGCCTTCAAGCACGCGCTCGACGGCATGAAGGTCGTCGTCGACGATTACGTCCACGAGGAAGGCCGCCGCTTCGCGCTCAACACTCTGCTGCTGTTCCTCGCCGTTGCCGGCACCGCCATTTCGCTGTTTGCCCTGCTTCAGATCGCCATTGGGGGCGCCGCTTGAGCGCCTATCAGATCGTCGACCATACCTATGACGTGGTCGTCGTCGGTGCTGGCGGTTCGGGATTGCGGGCGACGATGGGTGCGGCGGAGCAGGGGCTCAAGACCGCCTGCATCATCAAGGTCTTCCCGACGCGCAGCCACACCGTGGCCGCGCAGGGCGGGATCGCCGCCAGCCT
>DATDDW010000324.1:0-2901 GCA_036523615.1 Sphingomicrobium sp. | reverse complement strand
GATGCGAGGGTCGGTGGTATAGACGCCGTCGACGTCGGTGTAGATGTCGCAGCGGTCCGCCTTGAGCCCGGCGGCGATGGCGACCGCCGACGTATCCGAGCCGCCGCGGCCGAGCGTCGCGAGGCGGCCATCCTCGCCGACGCCCTGGAAGCCGGGGATCACCGCGACCGTGCCCTGCTCGAGCGCTTCGCCGAGCATTGCCGATTCGATCGCTTCGACCCGCGCATTGCCGTGGACTCCGGAGGCGCGGACGAGCTGCCAGCCCATGAAGCTGCGCGCCTTCAAATCCATCCCCTGCAAGGTCATCGCCAAGAGGCCGGCAGTGACCTGCTCGCCCGAAGCGATCACCACGTCATATTCGGTCGGGTCGTAGAGCGGCGCGGCCTCGCGGCACAGCTGCACCAGCCGGTCGGTCTCGCCGGCCATCGCGGAGACCACGACGAGCACCTCGTTGCCGCGCTCGGCCTCGCGCTTCACCAGCCCGGCGACATGGCGAATGCGCTCGATGCCGGCCATCGACGTGCCGCCGAATTTCATCACGATACGCGCCATTCAGGCGGGGCACTTAGCGGCTGCCAGCGCCCGCGCAACAGGCGAGCCAGTCGGGCACGGCGTCGGCGGCGATCAGCGCCTCGATGTCGACGCGCGGGCGCACGACGGCCCAGCGCGCGCCGTCGACCAGCACTTCAGGCGTAAGCGGGCGCGAGTTGTAGGTGCTCGACATCGCCGCCGCATAAGCCCCTGCGGTGCGGAAGACGATCAGCTCGCCGTCCGCGACGCGGTCCATCTGCCGCGCCATGGCGAAAGTGTCGCCAGTCTCACATACGGGGCCGACGACATTGGCCTGCCAGGTGTCGCCGGAAGGCCGGACGGCCTCGATCTTGTGCCAGGCATCGTAGAGCGCGGGGCGCATCAGGTCGTTCATTGCCGCGTCGACGATCACGAACGGATGGACCGCTCCGGGCTTGATGCGGACCACGCGCGAGAGGAGCACGCCGGCGTTGCCGACGATCAGCCGGCCGGGCTCGAACACCAGCCGCACGTTCCAGTCGCGGGTCACGCGCTTGATCATCGAGCCGTAATCGGCGGCAGTCGGCGGCGGCGGCAGCGCCGGATCGTAGGGCACGCCGAGGCCGCCGCCCAGGTCGGCGATGCTGATCTCGTGCCCTGCGCCACGAAGGCCGTGGATCAGCTCGCCGACGCGCGCGAAGGCGCGCTCGAGCGGGTCGAGGCTGGTCAGCTGGCTGCCGATGTGGACGGCGACGCCGCGGACCGAAAGGCCGGGGAGAGCGGCGGCGCGGGCGTAGGCCTCTGGCGCGTCGCCAAGCGCAATGCCGAACTTGTTCTCCGCAGCGCCGGTGCTGATCTTGGCGTGGGTCCCGGCAAGGACGTCGGGATTGACGCGGAAGCCGACGGGCGCCGTCCGGCCCATCGAGATCGCCACCGCCGAGAGCATCTCCGCCTCGGCGACGGACTCGACATTGAACTGGTAGATGCCGGGGTCGAGCGCGAGGCGCATCTCGGCCTCGGTCTTGCCGACGCCCGCGAAAACGATCTTGTCGGGTGGCACGCCGGCGGCGAGCGCGCGCTGGTACTCGCCGCCGGAGACGACATCGGCGCCGAGGCCTGCCCTGGCCAGCGTGGCGATCACCGCGAGGTTGGGGTTCGCCTTGACCGCATAAGCAATCAGCGGGCCGGGCAGCGGCTCCAGAGCCGAGCGCAGCGCCGCGACGCGGCCGCACATCGCCGCGGTCGAATAGACATAGACCGGCGTGCCGACCGCGGCGGCGATCTCAGCCAGCGGCACGTCTTCGCAGTGAAGCTCGCCATCCTTCAGCGCGAACTCGTCCATGCCACCCCAACGCACGACCAGCTTCCCCTTTGCAAGGCTAAGGCGCATGGACGCGCGAGATGGCCAAGAGCAGCATCGTTCCGGAAGAGGTCGAGCAATTCGGCCGGCTGGCGGCCGACTGGTGGGACCCCAACGGCCCGTCGGCGATGCTGCACAAGCTCAACCCGGTGCGGCTCAAGTACGTCCGCGACATGGTCGACCAGCACTGGCAGGCGGACGAGTGCAGCCGCAAACCGCTCGAGGGCGAGACGGCGCTCGACGTCGGCTGCGGCGCGGGCCTGCTCGCCGAGCCGCTGGCGCGGCTTGGGGCGAAGGTCACCGGCCTCGATGCGTCGCCCGAGGTGATCGTGGTCGCGCGCGAGCATGCGGCGGCGATGGGCCTCGCCATCGACTATCGCGCCGGGCCGGTCGAGGAGCTCGAGGGCCGCTTCGACCTGGTCACCTGCATGGAAGTGATCGAGCATGTCGCCGACCCGGCCGCGTTCTTGAAGGCGCTGGCGAAGCGGCTCGCGCCGGGCGGCCTGCTCATCCTCTCGACGCCCAACGCGACCAGCTGGTCGCGGCTGATGATGATCACCATCGGCGAAGGCTTCGGGAGCATCCCCAAGGGCACGCACGATTTCGACAAGTTCATCGGTCCCGACCGGATGAGGAGCCTGCTTGGCGATGCACGCTTGAAGTGCCTCGACGTCGAGGGGATCGCCTGGTCGCCGACGCGCGGGCTGCACTTGAGCGACGACGTTCGGCTCAATTATCTGGTCGCCGCCGTCGCCGCCTGACGCGGCAGCGCCTTTTCGTCTCGACGCAGGAAAGACACGGGCCGTGCTTAACGGTCATTAACCATAGTGACGGCTTTGCGGATCGGCTTAAGCCTTTGAAACGGGATTCGTTTTCGAAATTTTGTCTCTTGGCCGGGGGGTCTCCATGCGTTCACCGTTCAGTTTCTCGTCGCGCGGCATCGCCATCGATCTTGGGACCGCGAATACGGTCGTCTATGTGAGCGGCGTCGGCATCGTCGCCAGCGAGCCGTCGGTCGTCGCGATGGAGCT
>DATDDW010000323.1:0-7915 GCA_036523615.1 Sphingomicrobium sp. | reverse complement strand
AGGCGGCAAGCGCCAGCGACAGCGCGGCGGCAAGAGCGAGACGGGATGCAAGCATGGAAGCCTCCTGATCTCGTGGTGAGTGCCGCCATAACACAAGGTGGTTCACCGGGGCAGCCGGCTTCTGCGTCGACGAACCTATTTGGAAAAAATCCTTGACATCGTCACGCTCATCAGGTACACGTCAGGCTGACCGCCTCCTTCGGGGGCGCGGTGGCAGCGAGTGGGCAATGAGCGGGCACGTGGTAGGCGAAACCTTTTGCCTGATCGACCCTGGGGCGGTCGCAGCCGTCGCACTGCCATCCTGGGCGTGCGGCGCAACGATCGCGGCGCAGGCCGGAGCTTCGACCAGCTCGATCGCATTTGCCGGCGAGTCCGTCCGGCCCCCGGCACCGGCTCAACTCGACGCAGCAATCGACGCCTCGGGAGGGCTGTCGCTGAGCTGGATGCGTCGCAGTCGAATGGGATTTGCCTGGGTCGATCAAGTCGACGCTCCGCTCGGGGGAGACGGAAGAACAATATCGCGTCACGTCAGGAGGTGGGCACGGTTCGAGCTTCGAGCCTTGTGATTGGTGGGCAGCAGGTCGTCGGAGGACGCGCCGAGGCGATCGCTTCGCCTGCAGGCGGTTACCATCGATGCCGAAGGGCGGACGGCGATCAGCGCAATTCTCGCAGCGCTGACGCAGCACGGTTTGATCGAAACGTAAAAAACCAAAGCGGCTCAGAAACTTGCAGCGCGGAGGTCAGTTCAACTGAGGCTTTTGCGCAACACCTCGCCTCATTCCTCTCCTTGCGCGGCAACCGGCGCTTTCATAATGTGTTCGAGCGGTTCAAATATCCGAACGCATTTGAAAGGGGACAAATATGCGCAAGCTGGCCATTGCGGTGGCGCTCGCATCGACGGCCATGGCGACCCCGGCCGTCGCTCGGGACCATTCGTTTTACGCGGGCCTAGAAGGCGGCGGCATGCTCGTCGAAGACATGCACGTCGGCTACCATGACGCAAACCTAGATCTCACCGACGCGTATCGCATCAACTTCGGCGCCGGTTTCGATGTCGACGCGGTCGCCGGCTACGACTTCGGTTTCGTGCGGCTCGAGGGCGAGATCGCATACAAGCACGCCAAGGTCGATAGCGTGAACACCGTTCCGCAAATTTCACCGCCCGGGACAATCCCGCTCGGCGAAGCTGCTGGCGGACGCGTCAACGTCTTTTCCGGCATGATCAATGCGCTGCTCGACTTCGGTCCCGACGATGGCCTCCAGGGCTATATCGGGGGCGGCGCGGGCCTTGCCAGCATCAGCCTTTCGGCCGCGACGGCCACTCCCGGCGCGCGAGCGTTCAGCGACACCGACTCCCGCCTGGCTCTCCAGGCGATCGCCGGCATCCGCTATCCGGTCAGCACGAACATCGACGTGGGCCTGAAGTATCGCTTCATGGACATCCAGCACGCGAAGTTCACCGACGACTTCGCCGGCGCACCTTTCGATGCTCGGACCAACTACCGCTCGCACAGCCTGTTGCTGAGCCTGCTGTACAACTTCTACACGCCGCCACCGCCTCCGCCGCCACCTCCGCCCCCGCCGCCTCCGCCGCCGCCTCCGGCGACGCAGACCTGCCCGGACGGCTCGGTGATCCCGGCAACGGCAACGTGCCCGGCTCCGCCGCCTCCGCCGCCGCCGCCGCCACCGGCGCCTGAGCGCGGCTTCTAAGCAGCGGTCAAAGAAACACCGGCTCGGGCACTCGCCCGGGCCGGTTTTCTTTTGCCTTCAGAACAGGAGGCCAGGTGCAAGGCCGCGCGCCGGAGCGCGCGCTGCGGCCGATCAGTTGCTCGCGAATTGCGGCGCCGCGCGATCCCAACCGTAAATGTCCGGCAAGTAGCTCAGCCTGCCGTCCCTCACCTGCGCCGTGATGTAGGTCAGGTAGATCGGCATGCCGCGGGCCAATTGCACGCGCAGCTCGGCGTCCGAACCCGGTGAAACCGGGTCGTGACCGAGCAGCCAGCGGCCGAGGCGCTTTGCATCTTCGACGCGCACGCAGCCGTTGCTGAGGTTGCGATTGGCCAGCGCGAATTTCGCGTGGTCAGGCGTGTCGTGCAGATAGATGTCCTGCGGGTTGGGGAACGGGAATTTCAGGATCCCCATCGAATTGAGCGGACCCGGGTCCTGCTGGATCTTCAGATGGAGCCTCCCTGCCGCGGCTGCCTTCCAGTCAACGCTCTTGGGATCGATTTCCGTCGGGGTCTCGCTCCAACTCTCAATCACATGATAGCCGTGCGACTTGAGGTACGGCATCCCGAGGTGCAGCACGTTGGGTGCGATCGTCTTGCGCACGAGATGGTCCGGCGCGTGCCAGCGCGGATTGTAGGTGATATAGTACATCACGCTGGCAATGAGCGGCGTCGGTAACTCGTTGGTGCCGGTGATCACCTTCATGGAATCGATAGGCTGTCCGTCCTGGAACAGCGTCAGCATCGACGAGCCGGAATCCACCAAGAGGAACTGACCTTTGGCCGGGAGCGAGCGGACGCGGTCGAGGTTTGCGATTAGCCGCGGATCGGGAGTGCGATTGCCGCTAACCTGTGCTTCCGCCCATGCGGCGTCGCGTAGCCTGGCGTAAATCGAATTCACGTTGGCCGTGCTGACCAGATAATTTTCCAGCGACGGCGCCGCTTGCGCAGTGAGCAGGATCTCGTCCGCGCTCGTTCCGTGCGGTTTGAGGACCTCATAGGCATAGATCATGCCCTGCGTCGGCCGCTTGAGCGCCTGAACATATTCCACCCACGCCGTCGACAGCACGCGCTCGGCGGCGGCGCGATCGGCGGGGTTCCCGCTACGCGCCTGAACAGCCGCGGCCTGGACCTGCGCCGCCAGCTGCGGCCCCTCGGCGAAGCCGTCGAACGGCGCCCGCTGAAGGATCGAGACGAGCTGCCCGATCGCCGGATTGTCGGCGCCGTTGCGGAACCAGATCGGCTGCGCGTGCCAATTGTCGTAGAACGCGGCGACCGAGCTGCCCGCCGGCAGCGACGCAGACTGCGCCATCGCCAGCGGCGTTGCCGCCGTCTGTGCCAGAGCCGGCAAGGCAATAAGGCTAGCCGAAGCACTTGCTGCCAACAGCGCCAGTTTCGATCTTCCCATCTTCCTCACACCCCCCAAGTTCCCGCAATACTCTAGCGCCGACTGTGATGCAGCCAACATGCATTCGCGATGAACCGGTCCTTCTCGCAGGCGGTTGTGATCAGTCGGGATACGTGATGCGCCGGATGAGTTAAGATTCCGCGCCGACCAAGCAGGAGATCCCGATGGCCAAGAAAGCTTCCCGCAAGAGCGGAGCCAAAAGCACCCGAAAGACAAGCTCCAGTGGCAAGCCGGCGGCGGTAAGCAGGCCGCGCAGCAGCAGTCGCTCGCAAGACAACGTGGGAGAGGCATTCATCAAGCTGCTGCAGAGCCCGCTGGTGGCGGAGCTGGTCGCCGTGGCCGCGACGGCGGCCCTCGCCTCACTTGCCGAGCAGGGCTTTGCCGGCGGCGACGGCGCCAGCCGCGGAAGGCGTGCCGGCAAGGCGGTCAAGGCCGCCGGAAAAGCGGCTGCCGCCGCTGTTGGGCGGAGACTCGGCACCGAGATCGAGGAGATCCGGAAATCGGCGAAATCTAAAGGCGGCGCAAAAGCGTAAGCCGGCTGCGGCCGACCATCCGTGTCGCCTCGATGGCAAACGGGCCGGAATCGACCGGATCGTCATCGCCGGTCTCCACGCTCATCCAGCCGCCCGGCGTGAGCCAGCCCGCGCTCGCCACCGCGGCGACCGCAGCGGTGCCTGAGCCGGGCTCATAAGGCGGGTCGGCGAGGATCAGGTCGAAGGGCTCGTGGCCGGGCAGGCTGAGCGCCGACATCCCCAGCAGCTCCACGCGATCGCTGGCGCCGAGCTTGTTGGCATTGGAATTGATTAGCGCGACCACTCGCGGGTCGCTTTCGACGAACGTCGCGCGCGCCGCGCCGCGCGACAGTGCTTCGAAACCCAGCGCTCCGCTTCCCGCGAAGAGATCGGCGACCGCCAAGTCGTTGAATGAGCCGAGGCGGCTGGCAAGCATATTGAATAGCGTTTCGCGCACGCGGTCCGCGGTCGGCCGCGTCGCGCGGCCCTGCGGGGCTTCGATCACGCGAGCGCGCCATTCGCCGCCGATGATCCTCATCCGACGTGGGGGCGGAGTGCGTCGATCTGTGCCTCCTCCACCTCATCCACATCGCCGGGTTCGAGGCCGGCGAGCGACAGCGGCCCGTAGGCAGTGCGGATGAGCCGCGACACCTGCAGCCCGAGGTGCGCGAGCACCCGCCGGACTTCCCTGTTCTTGCCCTCGGTCAAGCTAAGCTCGATCCAGCAGTTGCGCCCGGTGCGGCGCTCCAGATTGGCGTTGATGGAGCCGTAGTGCACGCCCTCGATCGTGATCCCGTCGGCGAGCTTCTCCAGTTGCGCCTGGGTGACATGGCCGAAGGCGCGGGCCCGATAGGTCCGCACGACGCCGTTCTTCGGCAGCTCGAGCTCGCGCTTGAACTCGCCGTCATTCGTGAGAAGGAGCAGCCCTTCGGTCATGAAGTCGAGGCGGCCGACGGGCATCACCCGCGGCAGCCCGGTGGGCAGGCGATCGTAGATGGTCGGTCGGCCCTTGGTGTCGTGCGCTGCGGTGATCGTGCCCTGCGGCTTGTAGAAGCGGAACAGCCGCGTCGCGGCAGCCGGCCGCACCGGCTTTCCGTCCACCGTGACGCCGGCCAAGTCCGCGAGCAGAGTTGCCGGCGTGGTCAGCTTTTCCCCATTGAGCGCAACGCGGCCTTCGGCGATCATACGCTCGATCTCGCGGCGAGACGCGACTCCGGCGCGCGCGAGCAGCTTGGCGATCCGTTGCGGTCGGCCAGGCTCCGGCTGTGGCGTCGCGGCCACAGCGCGTCGCCGGGATCCGTTGCTGCTGTTGCGGTTGGGCACCCGTTTGGGCTTCGTTCGTTGCCGAGAGACGGTCATGGTGGAGTTGTGATGCTGTTCGGGAGGCGGAAGCAAATCGTCAAGCGCATCCTCATCGTCGAGGACGAGCCGCTGACGGCGTTCGACAATGAGCATCTGCTGCGTGAAGCCGGCTACGAGATCGTGGCGACGGTCGACGATCTCGACGAAGCACTCAACGTCCTCGAGCGCGAGCAAGTCGATCTGATTCTGAGCGACGTGCGGCTGCGCAAGCAGCAGACCGGAATCCATGTTGCCCAGGCGGCGAAACAGCGCGGCGTGCCGACGTTGTTTGCCACGGGACACCCTTACCCCGGCGCGTCCGAGATTGCCGTCGGTTGCCTGATGAAGCCCTACACCGAGCGGCAATTATGCAAGGCGATCGAATGCGTCGATCGCCACCTTCAGGGCGAAAGCGTCAAGCCGGGCAAAGGGCTCGAACTGTTCACTTCCGTGGACGAGCAGGGCTAGGCAGTTGGCGAAAGCAAGCTAAACCTTCTGTCGACCGAACGACAGGAGGGGCAAG
Source organism: Sphingomicrobium sp. (assembly GCA_036523615.1). Lineage (GTDB taxonomy): Bacteria > Pseudomonadota > Alphaproteobacteria > Sphingomonadales > Sphingomonadaceae > Sphingomicrobium. The sequence goes on along the minus strand of DATDDW010000323.1, from coordinate 2,404 downwards.
TGGCAGCAGCTAAGCGTCCGAAGGGTTGGAAGCTCCTCAAGGCAGCGCTGTCGACGCGCAAGGCCGCGACGATGCTAGCCTTCGGCTTCTCCTCGGGCCTGCCCTTCGCGCTCCTCATCGGCACGCTTAACGCATGGCTCGGCGAAGCCAAGATCAACCTCGCGACGATCGGCGTCCTGTCGTGGATTGGCCTGTCGTACAGCTTCAAGTTCCTGTGGTCGCCGCTGGTCGATCGCTTCAAGCTTCCGCTGCTCGAACGGCTGGGCCGTCGGAAGAGCTGGATCGTTCTGTGCCAGACGATCCTCGTCGCCGGCTTCGCCGGCTTGGCGCTCACAAACCCGAGCACGAATATCGGCACGTTTGCGGTCTTCGCGGTGATTGCCGCCCTGGGATCGGCGACGCAGGACATCGCCATCGACGCGTGGCGCATCGACGTCGCCGACGAGCGCACGCCGGTCGAGCTGCTCTCCGCCGTGTACCAGTTCGGCTACCGCATCGCCTCGATCGTCGGCGGAGCGATTGCGCTGGTGCTCGCCGCGCGGATGAGCTGGTCGCTCGTCTACCTGTTGATGGGCAGCCTGATCGCGCTGATGATCGTCGTCGCGCTGACCGCGCCCGACACCGAACGGCCCGATGCGGACGTGCTGCACAAGGAACTCGCCGAGCCAGGTGCGCTGGAGCCCAAGGCGCGGGCATTGGCGCTCGCGGTCGTCGGCATCAGCTGGGCGTGGGCAATCTTCAGCATCGGCCGGTTCATGGTGACGATGCTGACCACCCCTCCCGGAGCCAAGCAGCCGTCGGTCGGCGATTTCACCAAGGAATACGGGCCGTGGATCATCTTCGCGACGGTGTTCGTGCCGCTGATCGTCGCGGCTTTGATCAACTGGCTGCGGAGGCGCAAACGCTATGTGCTGACGAAGCCGGATACGAATCACTCGGGCGGCCGCAACGCGGTCAATCACCTCTACGTGTCGCTGGTGGCGCCGCTGGGCGAGCTGTCGGCGCGGCTCGGATGGGGCGTGCTGATCGTGCTGGGCCTCATCCTCACCTACACGCTCTGCTACAATATCTGGACCGCCTTCGCTTTCCCCTTCTACCTCGATTTCCTCCATTATTCGAAGGACCAAGTCGCCTTCGCCTCCAAGGTGTTTGGGATCATCATGACGATGATCGGCATCTCGATCGGCGGCTATCTCTTCCTCAAGATCGGCCGCCTGCCGACGATCCTGGTAGGCGCAATCCTGCCGGTGATGGGCAATTTCATTTACGCGGACCTCGCCGAGGGCGGCGCGAACATCGACGCGGTGTCGCACCTGCTCCGGCTCGACCGGCTCGCCACCCTGTTCGGATCGGACGAGCGGATGATGCGGCTGCTGATGGCGATTTCCTACGAGAACATCTCGACCGGTATCGCTCAGGCCTCGTTCGTCGCTTACATTTCCGGCATCGTCAGCAAACGCTTTACGGCCGTTCAATATGCGCTGCTGTCTTCGCTCACCTTCCTGATTGGTTCACTCGGTCGCGGCATTGCCGGTGAAGCGTTCGACACGTACGGCTACGCCACGGTCTTTCGCTGGACGGCAGCGGCCGGCGCCTTTGCGATTCTCTTCGTGTTTCTCGAATGGATGCGCGTGGCTGCTCAGGGCCGCGCCGCTGATGAAGGAACGGCGCCCAAGGTCGAGCAGCCGGCAAAAGCCTAGTCGGGTATCTGGTCGTTGGCGGCGAGGACCTCGCCGGCAAGGTAGAGCGAGCCGAAGATCAGCACGCGCGCATCTGGCGGCGAAGCTCGGAGCGCTTCTTCGACGCTCTCGTGGCCCTGCGCCGGCAGGCCCATGCCCGCGGCGATCTCGACGAGATCGTCGGGCGTGAAGTAGGCATGATCGGCAATCGGTACGGTGTGCACTTGCGCGGCGAGATCACGGAACGGTTCGAGCATGCCGACCGGGTCCTTCGAGGCGAGGCTGGCAACCACAAGGTGCAGCGCCTTGCCGTCGACGAATTGCTGGCGGACGAAACTCCCGATGTGGGTTGCCGCGGAGGGATTGTGCCCGCCATCGAGCCAGACGTCCCGCTCACCGATCAGCGGGCCGGGAGCGAGCTTCTGCAGGCGCGCCGGCCAGTCGGCCCAGCCCATCGCGGCGTTCAGCGCCGAGGTCGGCACGCGAAGCGCATCCTGATGCCGAAGCATCGCCACCGCTAGTGCGGCGTTCATCGCCTGGTGACGCCCCGGCAGCCGCGGCAGCGGCAGACCCAATTCCCCCTGCTCATCGCGATAGTGCAGCCTTCCCTGCCGTACGTTCGCCGTCCACACTCCGCCCCGCGGCAACCATATCGCGCCGCGCTGGTCGGCGATGCTTCGGATGCGCGCGCCGATTGCCGGCGGGTACAATTGCGTGACCAGCGG
>DATDDW010000322.1:0-4829 GCA_036523615.1 Sphingomicrobium sp. | reverse complement strand
CCGGTAGGCATCGAGGGCACGCAGCCGCTCACGGTGCTGGCGGTCGAGACCGCCACGCAGGAGATGCTCGACCTCCTCGACCCCAAGGCTGCGGCGAGGCTGTTGATCAGCGGCCAGCGCGCGGCGGCGCTGATGCTCGCGAATTTGCGCGAGGCTGCTGATCCGGCGCAGCCGGTGCTGATCGGCCGGCCGCCGTGGCTCGATGCCGTCGCGGCCCAGGCGCTGGTCGATCCTGGCCGCGACCTCGACCGCGCTCCCGTCGGGCCGCTGCAGCCGGTGCCGTGCGATTGCGCCGAGACCGCGACGGCCGCCCTCGCCCTCGCCCGTTCCGCTGGACTGCTCCCGGCGCTGTGGGTCATCGACGACGCTGACGCGGCCGCGACCGTGCCCGCAGCCGAGATCCTCAGCGAAGAACGCACGCCGCACGTCGAGATCGTCGCTCGCGCCAGGCTCCCGCTCGATGAAATGCCGCCCGCGCAGATCGTCGCCTTCCGCGCGTCGGACGATGGGCAGGAGCATGTCGCGCTCGTCATCGGCGCCTTCGCCGGCAAGCCCCCACTCGTCCGGCTGCACAGCGAGTGCCTCACCGGCGACGTCTTCGGGTCCCTCAAATGCGATTGCGGGCCGCAGCTCAAGGAAGCGCTGCGGATCATCGGCGCCGAGGGCGGCGGCGTGCTGCTCTACCTGCGCCAGGAGGGCCGCGGCATCGGCCTCGCCAACAAGCTGCGCGCCTATGCGCTGCAGGACCGCGGGCTCGACACGGTCGACGCCAACCAGCGGCTCGGCTTTGCCGACGACGAGCGCGACTACGGCCACGCGGCGGCGATGCTCCAGGCGCTCGGCATCGGCGAAGTGCGGCTCCTGACCAACAATCCGCGCAAGGTCGAGGGGTTGGAGGCCGCGGGGGTCAAGGTTGCCGAGCGCGTCGCGCACCACATGCCGGTCAACCCGCACAACGCCGATTATCTCGCGACCAAGCGCCGGAAGAGTGGCCACCTAGGCTAGGTCGAGCAGCCGCCGCACCTCGTCGAAGCTCGTGGCGACATGCTCGACGCCGAGCGAGCGCAGCATCTCGGCATGGCCGTCGAGGCAATGCGTTCCCGCAGCTAGGCCGATCACCGTGGCGCCCGAAGCGAGCGCGCCGGTCGCGCCGACCTCAGAATCCTCGATGATCACGGACTGGTCGATCGGCACGCCGAGCTGCCCTGCCGCATGGAGATAGAGGTCCGGGGCAGGCTTGCCGCGCTCGACATGCTCGCGGCCGCTGTAGACATGCTCGCCGAACGCATCGGTCAGGCCGAGGTGCTGCAGATGCCCGCGCAGCCAGCGCGTCGAGCTCGACGAAGCGACCGCCTTGGGCAGCTCCAGTGGCAGGGACTGGACGAAATCGACCGCTCCGGCGACCGCGCGGACGCCTTCGCGGAGCGCGCGGATGCTCTGCTCCTTGCGCCGCTCGTGGAATTCGGCCGGCAACGGGGCCCCGATCCGCCGCTCGATGGTCGCGACGAAGTCGGGTCCGGCGAGGCCGACATAATAGCTCAGCGCTTCCTCGACGCTGTGGCGGTGGCCGAGGTCCGTCAGCAACTCGGCGAGCTGCTTGTTCCCCTCGAATTCGCTTTCGAGGAGCACGCCGTCGAAATCGAAGATGATTGCGTGAGCGCGGATCATTGGTCCTCGAATAATGCGGTGCCGACCCTGACCGCAGTCGCGCCGAGCATTACCGCCGCTTGATAATCGCCTGACATTCCAATGCTTAAGCCAGAGACGTCATGGCGTCGGGCAAGCTTGGCGAGGAGCGCGAAATAGGGCGAGGCCTCGACGCCGAGCGGCGGAATCGCCATCAGCCCGGCGAGGGGCAGCGGCGAACTTCGCACCGCAGCGACGATCTCGCCGATCTCGCCGATCTCGCACCCGCCCTTCTGTTCTTCTTCCCCCACGTTCACCTGGACGTAGATCGAGGGGAAATGCTGCGCCTTTTCTGCCTCGCGGACCAGCGCATCGAGCAGGGAGCTTCGGTCGAGCGAATGGATCGAATCGAACAGCTCGACCGCATCGCCGGCCTTGTTCGACTGCAGCCGGCCAATCCCGTGAAGGCGGAGGTGCGGATAGCGCTGCTGGAGCTGCGGCCATTTGGCGAGCGCCTCCTGCACGCGGCTTTCGCCGAAATCCTGCTGGCCGGCGTCGATCAGCGGCTCGATCTCCTCGACCGAGCGGCCCTTGCTGACGGCGATCAGCCGCACTTCCGCCGGGTCGCGTCGGGCGAGGCCCGCGGCGCGCGCGATATTGTCGAGGATCTGCTGGCGTCTCTCTGCCGCGCTGGCCATGGGCGGCGCTATAGGAAGGGCAAAGAAGCGCCGCCAGAGCGTGGCGTCGGGTTCATCGATCAGGTGAAAAGGGCGCGGCTTAGAACTTGAAGGCGGTGCCGACGTAGACCGCCTGGCTGTCGCGGCGCTCGTCGTGCAGCGCCGACAGGCGGTCCCGCTCGACATTGTAGCGCACGCCGCCGGTGACGGCGATCTGGTGCGACAGCGAGTAAGAGCCGCCGACGTCGAGCGAATAATTGTCGCCGTGGCGAAGCGCGGGAACCGGCTGGCCCTCCGGCCGGTCGGCGCCGACCGCGACGCGCGTGCTCAGCCGGTTGTTGAGCGAGTAACTGACGCCGACAACGGCGCTTTCGCGTCCGCCGAGCGCCGGATTGGCGTCCTTCACCCTGGTCACGTCGCCGGCGATGGCGAAACGCTTCCAGCCCACGGCAACGCCGAGGTTGTAGCTGGTCGGGGTGAGCGCGCTGACCGCCGAAGTGGCGGCAATCGCGTCAGTCGCCTTCGCCGGGCTGCCCACCCGAGCGCGGATCGCGACGCGGATCTGCGCCGGCCGTCCCTTCGCCGGAGCCGGCGTGAATTTGAAATCGGTGAGCGCCAGGCCCTTGCCGGCAAGCGCGGCGGCGAGCCGCGGGTCGGCATTGGCCGGAGTGAACGATGAGATCGGGTCGAAGCTCAGCGAAACCGCCGGCGGGCGCTTCTTGGCCGACGTGCCGGTCGCGAACGCCGGAGTCAGCACGAGACCGGCCGCGGCGAAGGCCGCGACCAGCTTGGCTTCCCTGCGTTTGGCGATCTTCAGCAAACGAGCGAACTCCCTGTTCCCGAGTCGATATAGTCCGTCCAAGCTGAAGGTTCCATGAGCAGGAATCGTTTGGCGCGAACCTGTTGCCGACTCACCACAATGCTGTTCAGGCGCGGGACAGCTTGCGGGTGTCCTTTGAGCATCTATAAGCCCCCCACGATCCCGCGGAGATCAAGGATACTCGATGAACCGTTCCCACCTGACTGCCGCCGCCCTGATTGCCCTGACTCTGGCGACCCCCGGCTGCGCGCGCAACCGCGACCTGCCGACGCGGCTTGCCCCGTCGAAGGTCACCGGCATCTGGGTCAACAGCTATTTGTGGCACGCGGCGCTCGACACGGTCTCCTTCGCGCCGCTGCTCCAGGCCAATGGCTACAGCGGCGTGATCATCACCGACTGGTACAGCAATCCGCGGGCGCCGGGCGAGCGGGTCAAGCTCACCGTCTCGATCCTCGACCCGGACCTGCGCGCCGATGCGCTGCGCGTCACCGCCGCGCGCCAGGTCTTGCAGAACGGCCAGTGGACCGACGCACCGGTCTCCGCCGCGACGGTGCAGAAGCTCGAGGACATCATCCTGACGAGGGCCCGCGACCTCAGGCGCGCCGCCGTTCCGGGCTGAGGCCGACGATTTCATGAGCGGGCGTTTCGACCCGGCCGCCGCCGACCGCCGCTGGCAGGCACGGTGGGAGGAGGCGCAGTCTTTCCGCGCCGACAGCGACAGCAACAAACCCAAGACCTACGTGCTGGAGATGTTCCCCTATCCCTCGGGGCGCCTCCACGTCGGCCATGCGCGCAATTACACGATGGGCGACGTGCTCGCCCGCTTCCGCCGCATGCGCGGGCACGAAGTGCTCCATCCTATGGGCTGGGACGCGTTCGGCATGCCGGCGGAAAATGCGGCGATGGAGCGCAAGGTCCATCCCGGCCAATGGACGCGCGGCAACATCGATACGATGCGCGCGCAGCTGAAGCGGCTCGGTTTCGCGTTCGACTGGAGCCGCGAGTTCGCCACCTGCGACCCGGAATATTACGGGCAGGAGCAGGCGCTGTTCCTCGACCTGTTCGACGCCGGCCTCGTCTATCGCAAGGAAAGCGAGGTCAATTGGGACCCGGTCGACATGACCGTGCTGGCCAATGAGCAGGTGATCGACGGCAGGGGCTGGCGCTCGGGCGCCGAGGTGGAGCGGCGCAAGCTCGCCCAGTGGTTCCTCAAGATCACCGACTTCGCCGAGGACCTGCTCGAGGGCCTGCACGAGCTCGACAACTGGCCCGACAAGGTCCGGCTGATGCAGGAGAACTGGATCGGCAAGAGCCAGGGCCTCGAGTTTAGCTTCCGCCTCGCCGAGCCGGTCGGAGCACTCGAGCGCGTCGAGGTCTTCACCACCCGTCCCGACACGATCTTCGGGGCGAGCTTCGTCGCCATCGCCGCCGGGCACCCGCTCGCCAGGGCCATTGCCGAAGCCGATCCCAAGGCCGCCGAGTTCGTCGCCGAATGCCAGCGCGGCGGCACCAGCCTCGCCGAAATCGAGACCGCCGAGAAGAAGGGCTACCTGACCGCAGTCGAGGTCGTTCACCCGCTCGACCCCGAGTGGCGCCTGCCCGTCTACATCGCGAACTTCGTGTTGATGGACTATGGCACCGGCGCGATCTTCGGCGTGCCCGGTCACGACCAGCGCGATTTCGAGTTCGCCAGCAAATACGGCCTG